>CAZPUZ010000129.1:0-2597 GCA_964589875.1 uncultured archaeon | reverse complement strand
GATACCGGCACCATGACGAGGGTCCGTGACGGAAAGGTATTCAGGGTGATTTTCTCAGGAAAATTCTCCGGCGCCATCAGCCACGAAGTCCAGCCTGACGGCCATCATGAGAAGCTCGGTTCAGGAGACGAAGTCATCTGTGTGCTTGACTGGGACAGGAGATACTGCCTGATGAGGATGCATACTGCCGCGCACATCATAAGCGGCGTCATGAACAGGGAGACCGGGGCCATGATCACGGGCAACCAGCTCGATGTCGGGAAGAGCAGGATTGACTTCTCTGTTGACATGTTTGACAGGGAGAAACTGAAGGGATATGAGGCACTCTCCAATGAGATTGCCTTGGGTGGAGTTCCGGTGACCTTTGATTTCATGCCCAGGGAGCAGGTGTTGAAGGATCCCACCATGACAAAGCTCGCGAAGGGCATAGAACACCTGCCGGCCTCTGTCAGGACTCTGAGGATACTGAGGATAGGTGATTTTGACGTTCAGGCCGATGGCGGCACCCACGTGGCCAACACGCGGGAGATAGGCAGGATAGAGTTCGTGGATTTTTCTAACAAGGGAAAGAACAACAGAAGAATATATTTCACACTGGAATGACATTGCATTTATATCTGATAAGACTGTATAATATGCATGAGGTTGCTGTCAATCACGTTCTTTCTTGCAACTTTATTTATCTTAGCGTTGCCTTTAACTGCCGCCAGCCCTGGAATAGTCACACGGTCGCTGTCATGGAATGACGACGCCACCGAGATCATGGTGACGCTTGATGTGGATATTGATGAGGGCGAGAGGTATTTCATTATTGAGGAGAAACCGCCATCCGGCTGGGAGATTCTGGATTCTGGCGAGCTTGTTGAGGACTCAAACGGATACCTGAAATTCGTTCAGTTGCAGGATGCAACTGACATGTCTTTTGTATACAGGCTGAAGAAGCCGGCAACAGCTTATTCCGAGAACGAGTTCGCAGGCATTTATCAGATTGACGGAATGGATGAACCCGAAGATATCGGGGGTTTGCATGGTGTAGAGTTCGTTCCCCGGACAGATTCGGTTTCGCAAGATACTGACTTTACTCTTGTCTTTACTTTGGTGACAGTAATAATCCTCGTATTAGCGGCTTTAGCAGTTCTTAGAAGAAAATGACCCGATTAGCTTCTTGAATTCCAATTAATAAAGGAAATCAGACAACAAATATCTATGCGCCCATTACAAATCGGGATAGTATTGTTGCTCAACGTTGCATTCTTGTTTTCATTCATGGTGATTGGTGCCCATGCCGGCACTGTGACCAGGGGCCTTTCAGATACCACAGCAAACCCGTCCCAGTATATCACTGTTACACTGGTTGTTGACGTGGATTCAGGGGAGGATTTCTATCTTCTGGACGACCAGTATCCGGCAGCCTTCATATTAAGGGACACGGGCTCACTGCGCGATGACGAAGCGGGACATCTCAAGATGGTCGTTGTCAGCAACCCTTCAGATGCCTCCTACCAATATATCATTGAAGCCCCGACGGAGACTGGTAATTATTCTTTTTCCGGGGATTACGGTTTTGACGGCATGGCAGGCACGCAGGGCATCGCCGGCCAGGCCGGAATAACGGTCACCGACTGCCTGGACAGCGAGATATGCAACGGCATTGACGACACATGCGATGGGAACGTTGACGAGGGTTTTGATGCCGACGGTGATGGGTATTTCCCAGACGACTTGTGCACGGGCTATGCCAGTTACGACTGTAACAATAACAATGCCTCAATATATTCCGGCGCTGCAGAGAACTGCGAACCTGTTGACATGAACTGTAACGGGGAATTGTATGACGATCTCTCCTGTTCTGAATCCCCCATAATAATCACCACTGACTATTTCAACGGAAAGACAACCAACTTCTCCGCCATGGACAACTTCAGCCACGTCCAGGGAATAGTGCTTGAGAGGCTGGGATACGGTGTACTGAGCTTCAGGAAGAGAGTAAACTTCACCAAAGCTGTCAACCTCAGGCCTTCGGCGGGCGTTGAGCTGTCAAGGAACATGATAAGGATAAATACGACAAGGCTCCCGTTCTTCAACCGGCCCGCTAACATAACATTCTTCAACTTGACCTTCAATAACCCTTTCATACTGAGGGACGGAGAATCATGCCCGTCAAGCATATGCTCCAATCTCTCGGTGTCGGGAAACAATATATCCTTCCAGGTCAGCGGCTTCAGCGAATACAGTATCCAGGGGAGATGCGGCGACGGGACCGTCTATGGTGAATGCTCATCCCCACAGCCATGGTATTGTGATGATGGTGAACTTGTAAACAACTGCAATATATGCGGCTGTCCCAGCGGATATTCATGCATCGGGGGTTCTTGCAGCATCGACAATGGTGGTGGTAACGTTCCGGGAGGCGCCAGCCCGCCCGGAGGCGGTAATGAATGCGCGGACGGGCAAACGCAGGCATGCGGCACTTCCGTAGGAGTCTGCATGACAGGCACGACGGAATGCATTGATGGCCAGTGGTCTGAGTGTTCGGGCAGCATAGAACCCGGCACAGAGCTCTGCGACGGCCTTGACAATGACTGCGACGGCTTTGT
>CAZPUZ010000128.1:0-2605 GCA_964589875.1 uncultured archaeon | reverse complement strand
GAAAGAACCCATTCACGAAAACAGCCGTCGGCGCCCAGTCCAAAGGCCGGCTCATCGTGGTGCTGTATGGCAGCGCCATCAAGTTCCTGAAGCTCGCCATCAAGGAACTGAAGGCGCAGAACTACGCGTCCATGGGGCAGTACATCAACTGGACCCTGGACATCATCAATGGGCTGGATTCAGTTCTGGATACACAAGACGGCGGCGAATCGCGGCCAACCCGAGGAAGCTGTACAACTTCATGAGAAAGCAACTGAGAGAAGCGATTGCAGAAAAAAACAAGGAAAAGTTACAGGAAGTTATTGCAATGCCGGAAGTACTCAACCAGAGCTGGAAGGCAATCGCAGGATGATATCACCAACAGAGCGGGAAAGGAGGCACTATGAAAAAGCACCAGGGAATGACCTTGAAAACCGCACCGGACAAGAGCGCTATCATAAGGCTGTACGAGGCGGTCGTTGGCTGTCTGGAATCAGCTCAGCAGGCACACATTAACGGCAACGAGGACCAAGCAAAACAGCAAACAGACCAGGCTATGAGTGCAATATTGGCTCTGGATTCCATGCTCGATACAAAGCACGGGGGTGTTGTGGCGAAAAAAATCAAACAGCTGTATTCAGATGCGCAGAAAGAGCTTACCTGTTTCAAGGTCGATTTCGAGCCTGACCACCTGGAACCGGTCCTGAGACGGTTCCGTCAGCTCAGCAACAGCTGGAAGGCAGTGGCCTGGGAATGAGAGGGTCTGCTTGGCCCCGACAGCAGCAGGTAAGGTAACTATTCGCGGTAACAGGGTAGGTGGATTTTTTCGCATACTTATTTTTGCAAGGAGAACAGCCATGAAAACGAGATGTATTACAATAACAGCGGCGGCATTAATGACGTCCCTTTTCACTGGCCCAACGCTGGCTGACAACGAATTTGAAATTGGCTTTGCGGCTGACTACAGAAATCTGAATCTTGGCGATGGTGATGTGCCTGCAAGCGTGGCACGGGAGGCCGCAAACCCGTCCATAACAAACCCCTACTCCGGAAACTTCTTTGACAAGTCCGTAATCGGCGCATACGGCCCCGGAGACAGGTTTGAGTTCTATGAACCCGGCATTTATGCCAAATACACCTTTGATCTCGGGCATGCATGGAAGCCTTTTTTGAGGGGTGAGTTCCAGTATCCATGCGATGTCTCAACCCACGAGGGCGAATACGGCGACGGATACACCTACGACCGGGTTCTCGGCGAAGGTGCTGACTTTGTCCGCTACACCTACGGCATTGAGTACAGATATCCTTACTACTTTGAGCCGGAGATTGGGATAAAATGGGATGTGAGCTTGTCTGCCGCCCTGGAGTTCGGCATAAGCCTGCAGAGGCTTGAGCTGGAATATTACAAGGGTATTGAGGCATGGGGAAAGACCCGGAACCTTCAGAAGCTGGGCTCAAGCAGCCATGACCTCATCAACTACAAGCTCAGGCTGACCAGGGAATGGGGGGCAGGCAACACCGCTCTCTACCTGGAGCCTGTATATACCAGCGGCGACGGCATTAGCGGCTTCGGGATAGGCATCAACCTGGCCTTCTACCGCTGACATTGGTAACACTTCGTTCAGATAATTCAAAAGCCCAGTCAACGGAATCCTTTTTTCCATGATAGGGGTCTGATTATGACAACATTGAAAGCCACACAAGAATTGATGGGAACCGGTGGGAGAGATGGTTGTAGATACCATTATAGAACATAGGTGTCTGGGTGTTATCAATAACACCCTACAACCTGCAGAAGCTGCGCGCAGGCTGCTTCTCTTGGCCCACCCGATAACTGTGAGGGCTGTGCTGATAGATGCCGGCATTAAGACCATATTCGCCACTTCCGGCAGTATAAAGGATGAAGGGGTCAGAAAACTCTGTGGAAGTGCCGGGGTCAGGCTGGTCCAGCTGCCCAACAAGGACAACCGTATGTTCTTCGCACACTGATTATTGCCATGGGTGCGGCAAAGGATTGGGGGGATGGGTGAAAACCCGCCCCTCGGCCTTTCTATTGTCAATTTATAGGTACTTGTAATATGCACAGGCTGTACGTTTGCCAGCTTTTTAACCAGCTTCATACAAATATTATACCATGCACGTCAAATGGGGGATTATTGCGGCTTTCTGTGCCTGCATGCTTGCTTTTGCCTTGCTCCCGAGTCAGGCAGGCTCCAGCCCGGGAACAAACCTCATGATTGACCTTGACAAAGACAACTATGCCCCGGGCAAGCTGCTTGAAGGCAGGGTGCTGATAACCCATGACGAGCTCATACCCGAGAACGCAGTGCTTGACTTGTATGTTGATGATGACTTCGTCGCCTCAATAGGCCTTGACGACCTGCTCCCGGACAAGACGGAATATGACTTCACAAGCCATTATTTTGAGTACAACATATCATCGTCAGGTCATAACGAGTGGGTTGACTATCCGGAGCAGCAGTTCCAGTTCTCCTTCTCTGTCCAGGGCACGTGCGGCGACCCCAGGGACACATCAGACGGGGGATGCTGCAACTGGGACCAAGGCACCTGCGCATGCGAGTGTGAAGCATGCGGCCTATCAGACCCCAACAACAACGAAAGCTAT
>CAZPUZ010000127.1:0-2623 GCA_964589875.1 uncultured archaeon | reverse complement strand
GCCCCGGGGGCTTACAGCTTCAGGGTCTATGCCAGGGATTCGGTGGGGAACGTCAACGACAGCATGCAGTGGCAGGAGTTCGCTGTGGCAAAGCCCTCGGCATCGGTTTCCTGCACCGCGCCACCGAAGGCAATGCCATATTCTGTGGTCAGGATATCGTCCATGATTAATGCCACCGACGGCATAAGCAATGCACAGGCGTGCATAAGCCTGCCACAGGGCTTCGAGCTCGCTTACGGTTACGCAAGGTGCAAAGCAGATGCAAACCACACCCCCGGCAGCATCACCAACCACTCATGGATGGCTTCAGTGCCCGTATCCGAGGCCAATTATACGGTCAACGTGACACTCACGGACTCTTATTCCAACCAGTGGAACAGCCCCAATGCGTACACAGGCGTCACATCAGCCCTGGCGGGGGGTTATGACCTTGAAGTATCGGGTTATGCCGATGTCACCAAGAACACCAACTTCTATGGCGAGGCCACGTTCGAGCAGTCAGGCATGAGGGTGCAAGCGGACAGCGCCTACATATCGCTTTATGACCCGACAAGAACCTTAACAGTGGGCCCGGTATCGATGTCCAACCCCTCAACCGGGCTGTACAACTACACCAGGAACATATCATCCAGCTCTGTTGAGGGGCAGTGGGAGGCCCGGGTCAATGCCACCAAGGGCGGCCACAGCTATATCTCCAGCCACTTCTTCAGGGTGTCCGGCGGCCTGTTCGACGTCAGGAACATAACAATAATCAACAGCACCGCCGGTTATCTCAACATATCTGTGGATGTCGAGAATGTCGGCCAGGCGCAGACAGACATGTGGCTTTTCTGGAACCTGAACGAGTACCCCTCAGACCAGCAGATTGACGGAGGTGACGAGACTTTTGCTGTCCCTGGCGGGCAGGCTCTCACCAGGACCATCCAGCCGGATGCCGGCGGCTATTCCGGCCAGGCCAAGATAGTGTTCGTGGGGTACTATGGCAGCGGGTACACCGAAAAGGCCGGCGCTTCAAGCATATTCACGATAGGTTCCGGGGAAGAGCCTCCAAAACAGCTCCCGGAAACAGGTTCATCTGGGGGGATGACGGGGTCCTCCGCCCCCGAGACCGCCGGGGAAAACATGACAGACGAGACTGTAGGCGTCCCTGGAATTAACATAAGCGGTTTCAGCGATGTAGTGTATGTCGTGCTCAACCAGGAGAAGAGCGTCACGCTTGAGGTCAGGAACACCGGACAAACCGAAATAACTGACGTCTTTCTCTTACTCCGGGGATTGCCGGATTCCTTTTACAACGTCACGCCCGCGGAAGTCGCAAGGATGTCCCCCGGCCAGAAGAGCACCTTCATGGTCAGGTTCTTCATCAGCGATTTCACCGGGGAGAAGGAATTTGATTATTCAGTAACATCAAGCAACGCCACTGCCGCCAGGCCTGCCATGCTGGTGGTTGCCCCTTCCACCCATGAATTCTTCTCATGGGACATGGAAAGGCTCCGCAGCCTTGCTGACCAGATACGCAGCAGAGCATATGAGGCGGGAATGGGCAACGAGTTCAGGGTATGCGAGCTCAAGATAGATATTGCCGAGCTGTACATCCAGAGCAGCGAGCTTGCCAAGGCAAGGAGCGAGATAGCCCTCACCAGGGAGTGCCTGGAAGGCATTGAAGGCAGGCTCAGGGGTCTGGAAGCCACACCGGAAGAAAGCCTGCTGCTTTACACCCTCATAATTGCGGTAATCGTCCTCCTGGCTGCGGTCATACTGCTTTTCCGTTTCAAGCCCTGGATGATCTATTCCATAAAGGAATGGTGGCACAACACTGACAGGAGGATTTACAGGCAGCCGAGAAGGACACTCAGCACGCAGAAGGAAGTCCAGGGAGAGCGGAGGGCCACTGAGGTCGAGAGGAACATTGACAAGAAGATATTCGAGGAGAGGATACGCAAGATACGGAAGAAGCTCAGAGAATAGCTCAGTCAAACTCCTTCATCAGCTTCCTTACCATCCTTATCTTCTTCTCCAGTTCCCTGGTGTCATATGTCTTGACATGGGGCTCTGCAAGCTCCGGGTGGACATCCATGTTCTTCATCCTGAGTCCTTTTCTGTCCTTGTGACTCTTTCGTGTCGGCCTGACAGGTATCTTCTGCTGGCGACCGCCTCCCATCCTCTTCTTGATGGCTGCTATCTCCCCCGCGAGCGAGTCCAGGATGCCAAGTATTGATGAGAAACGGCTGTTGTAATCGTCAACACTCTTTATGTGGCTGTCGCCGAGAGATATCGCAATCCTGTCTATGTCAGACTTGTTCTTATGTATCAGGCTGACAGCGGATTCAAGGTCCCTGGTAAGGCTGTCATGCCTCTTCTGCAGCTTGTCTATATCATTCAGGCGGCTCTCGATGAACGATATCCTCTTTCCAGAGGTCTTCGTGAAATCGCTGAAATCAGACCGCTTCACCAGGCCGCTGTAGTCCATGCTGAGCCTGCTGATATCCTTCTTGAGCTGCGAGAACTCGGCACTAATGGTGTTGACTGTCTCCTGGGCCTTCTGCATCTCGGTGAAGCTCTTGCTGTCCTCGATGAATAGCTGCTCCGCCTTGTCCGCATGACCTTTCACCCTAGAAGCCAC
>CAZPUZ010000126.1:0-2626 GCA_964589875.1 uncultured archaeon | reverse complement strand
AGGCAGTGCTCAAATCTACCGGCATTACTACCAGCAGGTTGACGACATGCTGAAGAAATACAGGAAACACGAAGACAGGTTTGACGACCCCAGGGGCACATTCACCATAGATGTCCAGGGCAATGAGATAACAGCCAAGCTCGTGAACCCCGAGAACGGCACTGTCATTGAATCGTTCAACGGCAGGAACCCCAAAGAGGTCTATACGAAAATCGCCGACTCTGTGGTCAGCCTGCAGACAGACCACGCCATATACCTCGGCACAGAGCTGCAGAAGGCGTTTGATGCCATCATAAGAAAAGGCAGATATGAGCAGGACACGGCATGACAGGCTCACCCGCTCTTCAGGATTATGGACGTCCTGGCTTTCTCAATCCCTTCTATTCCGTTGAGCCTCTCAATGAACTTGTGCAGTTCGTCAGTGTCCTTCACCATCACCTTGAGCACGATGTCATGCTCCCCTGTAACAGAATAGGTCTCATGGACCTCGCTGAAGCTGTTGAGTTCCTGTAGTATCTCGTTGCCACGTTTCATCGGGTTCTCGCCCTTTATGCTGGTGAAGACGAACGCAGAGATGGCATTGCCCAGCTTCTTGTGGTCAAGCAGCGCGGTGTAACCCCGGATTATGCCCATGGACTCCATCTTCTTGATGCGGTTGTGCACGGTGGTCACGGGAATGAGTGTTTTCTTGGATATCTTGCTGGTCGTCCACTTGGCATTCTTCTGCAGCACCTCAAGTATCTCCAGGTCCTTGCTGTCAAGCATTATGAAATATTGTTCCGCATATATAAAAAATGACGCATATTTTTCCATTATAATATCTTTTTAAAGAAAAATATTCGGCGCTGTGTTTCATGACAAGGCATTCCATACAATGGGTGGAATTTTTTCTGGTTTGGCCGGGATAAGTTTATATATCATGGAACTAAGTGGGAATTGTGGGGTATAATGGTGATTTTTATGAAAAACAAGGACACTGAATGGAAATGGAAGGATTTTGACTGGGGAGACACCAGCGGCTACTGGGCAAAGGGAGGAGATTGACCCCCTGCATATTTTTTATAGATACCATTCATCAATAAAGCATGATTCTGCCGGACTGTGAGATAAAGAAGCTGCTGGAGGAGAGGAAACTGGTGGTTGAGCCTCTGGAGAACCCGGAAGTCCAGATACAGTCAGCGGGTATAGACCTGAGGCTGGGCAACGAGTTCAGGGTGTTCAAGATAACCGGGACGCCTTACATTGATACCAGGCAGAAGAACATGGACTACACAGAGAAGGTGAATATAGAAGATGGAAAACCGTTCATCATCCACCCCGGAGAATTTGTGCTTGGCTCGGTCAAGGAGTACATCAGCGTGCCTTCCGACCTCATGGGGTCGGTTGACGGCAAGTCAAGCCTGGGCAGGCTTGGCATAGGAATACACGCAACTTCCGCTTCCATCAATCCCGGATGGGAGGGGCGGTTCGTTCTTGAGATATCAAACATGGGCAGGATGCCCGTTGCGTTGTATCCGAACATGAGGATAGCCAAGCTCGTTCTGCACAAGCTGACAAGGGAATGCGAGAGGCCCTACGGCGACAGAAAGGACACGAAATACCAGAAGGAAGACACTATAAGCGAGAGCAAGATATTCAGGGAAGGGTCCGGCTGATACATATTTAAATATCAGCTATCACTTTATCCTAAGGATAGGGAGCTGTTGACATGGCGATACGACCGGCCAGATGCTACAGGAAGTTGGAGAGACCAAACACCAGGCAGAGCAAGAGGAAACCCAAGAAAGGCTACGTGAAGGGAGTACCGTACCCCAAGATAACCAAGTTTGAGACGGGCAATTCCAAGAAGAGCTTCGACTCAAAGGCCTACATGGTGTCCAGGGATTCCGCCCAGATACGGCACAACGCCCTGGAATCATGCAGGATAACCACCAACAGCATACTGTCAGGGAGCCTCGGTGAGGAATACTTCATGAAGATTCTCATCTATCCGCACCATGTCATGAGGGAGAACCCCCTGGCGACCGGGGCGGGAGCCGACAGGTACCAGACAGGCATGAGGCTGTCCTACGGCAATCCCATAGGCCTTGCCGCCAGGGTGAAGGCGGGCCAGAGGCTGGTGGAAGTGCGCTTCAACAAGGGCAAGGAAGCCGATGTCAAGAAGGCCCTGAAGACCGCGTCATCCAAGCTGCCCGTCAAGACTATCATAGAGATATAAACGCATCGCGGACATGTTCTTTCCGGTGTCAGATGCCCAGTGACAGGAATATGGTCATCACATAGCCCAGTATCAGGGAGCCCACGACTTGCGTGATGAAGAAGCCGGCTATTCCGGATATCAGGACCTTCAGCCATCCCATGTTCATGAAGAATGCCTTCACAAGGAGCACCCACACTATGACCGGCAGAAGAGGCCACGGTATCAACGAGGACAAACCGAGCAGTCCCGTCACAAACGATACTATGCTCGCGACCAGCGCCACTATGAAGGCCCTGCCAAGGTCATATTCCTCTCCAAAGATGGACCCCAGTATCTTGAGCAAAACCGCCAGCACTATCCCTCCCGCCAGCATGTAAACGAGAATGCCGACGCCTGAATATATCCACCCGCTGATGGTCTGCGACA
>CAZPUZ010000125.1:0-2627 GCA_964589875.1 uncultured archaeon | reverse complement strand
CAGGCCATGAGCTGTATGATATGGGACATTCGCCGATGCCTAACAGTGAAACAAGGGCGAACTGGCCGGGCCTGAACCTGGCATGCTCGTCCAGGACATATGTCTTTATTTCCGGAGTCTCCCGGATTACGTTCCTTATCCTAACCATTTCAATCCGGTACTTGTTCCTGGTCTGGCTGTCCATCACATCACTCCTCAAAAACCTTGAATATGTTGATGTCCTTGGTGCACACGTCAATGCACCTGCCGCAACCCGTGCAGGACATCATGCCGTTGTCCTCCAACGAGTAGCGAAACTTGCACATTATCCTCTGCCTTACCCTCTGCTCCCGTTCCGGCCGGAAAACCACTTCACCCGCGACACGCGTGTACCTCTTGAGCTGGCAGGAGTCCCAGAGCCGGAGCCTTGAGCCTGATTCAAGGTCAGGGTTGAGCCGGTCCTCCATTATGAAAGACTGGCAGGTCGGGCATACCTGTGTGCATGCAGTGCAGCTGTAGCAGTCCTTTGCCATCTGCCGGATGGCTTCCGGGCTGATGCATGAGATGTCCTTCCTCTTCCTGCTGCTGAAGCTTTTCTTCATTGCCTTCAGTCTGGAGGCGGCGTCCCCGGAATCGCTGAAGAACCTTGTGCGAAGCAGCCTTTTACCCTTGTCCGTTCTCGCGTCAACGAGAAATCCGCCGCCCTTCTCTATGAGCAGGAGGTCGTAATTATTGGCAAAGAACGTGCACGTGTAATGGCAGTAGCAGTTATCGAACAGCTTTGTATTCTTGCACTGCAGGCCTATAAGTGTGCTGTTCTTTCTCTTCTTGATATAATACTGGTTGTCCTTGAGCGACCTGTCCATGTATTCAATGGCGTTGAGGTCACAGGGCCTTGCGCCGAACAGGATGACCCTCGGTGCCTTTATGTCGTACCTGGCTTTTCCCCTCCTGAATGACAGTATCTCCTCGGAAGCCGGCCAGAAGAGCTTTTTGGCGGAGAATCTCGTCTTTTGGTCAAGGGTTATCCTGGTGCCTTCTTCAAGCTTCTCGAACCTTATACCTGAAGGCACGTAAACCTCGTTGAATCCGGCAAGAAAATCCAGGAAAGGCCTTAAGTCAGACTTCCTGATGAACATATATCCCCCGGTTTAATCTTGTTCCGGGACCGTTATAAATTAGCATCTAATCACCGGTCAGGTCCTTCAATACGGCCTTTGGCTTCTTTGACTTGACCACGCCGGAGGCAAGCAGCACACCGTGCATGCCGAGCTCCATTGACTTCCTTACGTCCTGTCCGTTCGAGATGCCTGCTCCGGTAAGAGGCACAATCTCCTTCCCGTTGCCCTTGTTGGCCTTTTCCACCATCTCGCCGAATTTCTTCACGGAATCCGAATTGTATGTGGTCACCGACTTGCCTGTTCCTATCAGCTCCGGGTCCTCGTAAGCCAGGTAGTCTGGCCTCATGCCGGCTATCTCAAATGCCTTTGTAAGGCTTTCCGCGCAGACCACAGTCTTGAGGCCGGCCTCTCTGCAGCGTTGTATGCATTTCTTTATGGTCTCCAAATCAATCCTGTCCTCTGAATGGTTTATCAGCGTGCCGTATGCCCCTGCTTCCTTGATGCATTCGGGAAGGTCCTTTCCCGTGTTTGAGCCGTAGGTCACCGGGTCAACATGCTGGGCGAGGACAGGTATGCCTACCTCCTTTGATATCCTGTATATGTCGGCGTTCTGGACCGCCACCATGACGCTGGCTCCTGTTTGCCTGGCGAATTCGTCATGCAGCCTGGCCAGCTTGTAGCCGTTGATGCCAGTTGACTGCTCATAGGTCTTGAAATTGACGATAATTATCGGTTCCATATTTCCCTAGTATCTATTGGAAGAGAAGATTAAAATATGCTATGCTTATGACTAACCATTCTTTACAAATATAGGCGGCGCGAACCAAGAATTATACATGCACGTGAAGTTTCATGTGTTGGCTTTCGTGGTTTTGATTGTAATCCCCGTGAGTGGCTGCGTGGATTACCCGGTCAGTTCCGGCAAGGTTTTTCAGGTAAGCAATGATACCGTCTATGGTACCCTTTACATGGACCAGACATGGTCAGGAACCATCCATGTCATAGGTGACGTCAACGTGCCCGAGCACGTCACGCTTAACATAACGCCCGGAACCATTATCATGGTCAGAGCGAATTCCGACATCATGCATACAGGCGGGGAACATATCATTGACGAGCTGACTGCCGAT
This sequence comes from uncultured archaeon, assembly GCA_964589875.1. Lineage (GTDB taxonomy): Archaea > Aenigmatarchaeota > Aenigmatarchaeia > QMZP01 > QMZP01 > QMZP01. The sequence continues at coordinate 397 of CAZPUZ010000125.1, read as the reverse complement.
GACCCCTCTGCCACTGAGGACTACACGCACAGTCATATCACCTTCAACATCAATGGCAGGCTTTTTGCGGTCGGCACCCCGGACAATATGATAACATTTACTTCTGATGCCGAACAGCCTTCCCACACCGACTGGGACGGCATAACGTATCTGCCAACCAGTTCCGGCGAGATGAGGCATTGCCTGGTTGAGTGGACTCATACGGGACCATCTCTTTACGGAACCGATAAGGTAAACATAACGCATTGTGAGATAAGACATATATTCTGGGGAGGTCTCCATGCCTTCCTTAATTCGCCTGTCTTTGAATACAATACGCTTGACGACATCGGCCATGAAGCCTTTGACACGCATAAAGCCAGCCCTGTCATACGGTACAATGAGATATCTCATGCCA
>CAZPUZ010000124.1:0-2650 GCA_964589875.1 uncultured archaeon | reverse complement strand
ACGCTTGACGGCGACCTCGTGGAGGCTTCCGGGGCCATAACAGGAGGCTACTACAAGAAGAGGGGGCAGGTGGCCAACACGGGCCAGTACAACAAGGACATCAGGAAGCTGGAGGCGGAGAACGCGCATCTGGAGGAGATAATAATTGAGATGAACAAGGAGATTGAGAAGCTCGCCGAGAAGGAGAAGAAGACGGCGAGCACAACCCTTGAGAAGAGCAGGATAAACATCAGCGAGCGGCTGGAGAAGATGAGGAACAAGAGAAAAGAAGCTTATGACAAAAAGCTCACTCTCCAGCAGGACATCGGGGCTCTCAGCATAAGGAAGGCCAAGATAGAGGCCAGGTTTGACAGCGCCAAGACCCAGCTGGAGGGCGCGGAAGGCAGGCAACTAAAGGACCGGAAGAAGGAGCTGTCTGAATACCTGAAGCTGGCGGTGACTACCCTCAAGCAGAAAGAGAGGGAATACATGGCAGAGCTGCAGGAGCTTGGCCACGTCAACATGAAAGCCCTTGACGATTTCGGCTCTTTCAAGGAGGAGTTCAACGAGTTCAACCGCAAGGTCCAGAGGATAGTGGACGAGAAAAGCAAGATAGAGGAGGCCATAAACAGCATTGAAAGCAAGAGGCTGACGACCTTCACGGCCACCATGAACGATGTCTCCAAGAACTTCAGGGAGATTTACAGGGACCTATGTGGCGGCGAGGCGGAGCTTGGCCTTGAGGAGCAGGGCAACCTGGACTCGGGCCTGGCCATAAGGGCCAACCCTGCCGGCAAGAAGCTGGTGCACATAGATGCACTGTCCGGCGGGGAGAGGACGCTCACGGCTTTCGCCTTCCTGTTCGCCATCCAGAAGCACAAGCCCGCACCGTTCTACGTACTTGATGAGGCAGACGCGGCCCTTGACAAGAGGAACAGCCAAAGGGTTTCCAACCTGCTACAGAAGCAGTCAAAGAGCGTGCAGTTCGTGGTAATCTCACACAACGACCATCTAATCAACGGTGCCGACAACATATACGGCATAACAATGGACTCCGGTGAGTCCAAGGTGATGGCCATAGAGCTTCCCAAGAACAATTAGGCGGAAGCCGCTGCTTATTTCTTCTTGCCTTCAAGCCGCCTGAGCTTGACCTCAATCTCTGTCAGCTTCTTTTCATAGTCCTGCATGATTGTGCGGAACGAGCCTTCGTCAATCCTCTTCTTGTAGAACTTGCCCCTGAGTGCGTTCTCTATGTCCTCTATCTCTTCCTTCCTCTCTTTCAGCTTCCTGACAGTGTCGTTCCTCAGTATCTTTATCTCCCTGAATACTATGAGGAAGACCGCGGAGAGGCCGACATAGAGCATGGTGTAGGCCAGCGTGACGAGCGTGCCTATTCTCGGGGAGTACATGAAAGCCAGAATGAATACTATGCCGGAAACAACGAAGGACACCGCCCAGAGTATCTGGGCCCTTGTTTCCTGGTTCATGTTTATTATTTGCATAGCATGTTAAAAAAGAGCGACTTGGTTAGCTTTTTATTTTATTGCTCTCAATTTATCCCATGGCTTCTGGCTGTGATTGCCTTGAGATGATTGACCAGCAGACCGGCTCAAATGGCAGGCAGGGCTGGCCCGTCGCCGTCTGCGACAGGGTGGCTTATTATCCTGGCAGGGACAAGAGGAACGCCAACGTAGCGGTCACCTTCCTCTGGACCATGAGAGATGCAGTCATCCCGAACCTTTCCAGGGAAAACCTTGCCATTGCCAGCAACTTCTATACCCCCGCCGGCCTGGAGGGCATGGTCAGGAACATACTCGGCAACCCGTACATCCGGTACATACTATTGATTGGCGAGGAATACTCATCAAGGTCAAAGGGTGACAGTATATCCGACAAGACCAGCGCCAACGCGCTGAGGGCCTTCTTTGAGAAGGGCATAAACAATGACCGCAAGATACCGGGTTTTGAGACCGCGGTACACTTTGACAAGAACATCCCCACGGAGATGATACTGAAGGTGAAGGACAATGTTGAGCTCATTGACCTGAATGCCCGCATGCCCGGCGCCCCGCTGGAGCAGAAGATACAGGAGGCCAACCGCCTCATGGAGACACTGGAAAGGAAGGGGCCGTTCATGGACAGGCCTCAGACATTCGCATTTGAGAGGGCGTCCGGCTCTTGTCCTTACGAAGGGGGGCCAATCGTGGTCCACGAGACCACCATCCCGAGGGCATGGATGCAGATGATATACAACATCAAAAGATACGGCAGGGAGAACCTGATGAATGCGGACACTGACAGGTGGGTCAAGGAGATAAACAATATGACCGTGGTAGTTCACGATCCGCAGAACATGGACCTTGCATTCAACCCGTTTCTCGTGCCCCTGACAAAGGAGAAGATTGAGGCATACAAGCAGGAAATCCTTTCTTCAGAACTGCCGCCCGGCAAGGCTTACACGTACGGCAACAAGCTGAGGGCATACCACCATCCGTCGGCTGGTGATGTCAAGGGACTTTTGAACAGCGAGAAATACAAGGACTTTGAATTCGGCAAGGGTCCCCACCTGGACAGCAATGTCAACTATGTTGATGGAAAATGCGAGATAAACCAGATAAGGGACATCATAGACGTGCTGAAGAGAGATATGTACTCCAAAGCGGCGCTGGCC
>CAZPUZ010000123.1:0-2705 GCA_964589875.1 uncultured archaeon | reverse complement strand
ATCATGGCGAAATAGAAGAGTGCTCCGAAAAGGGCGATGCTGAGCCATTCCCTCGCCTCAATGTCTATCTCTGCCAGTTCCAGGTTGAATCCCGTGGACGGGAACATGCGGGAGAATATCTCGCCAAGGCCCAGGAAATGACCTACAATCTTCCTGGCCTTGTCCGCCGGCACAGGAATGAAAGGAATCCTTTTCATATCACTAACCCACTCTCAAGGAATCAATCCTTATTTCCCCTTTCTTGATGCCTTTGAGAACCTTTTCAGGATCCATGTAATATTCTGATACTATCTTGCCCACTGTGTTGAGGTCATTGACATCTTTCTTGACCAGCCAATGGAGTATGTCCTTCTTTTCTTTCAGGCTCCTGTCAACCTCGGAATCCGACATCCCGGTGAACATCTTTATCCTCTCAAGTATCATCCTGGACTTCTCAAGCGGCATGAATTCATCCTTGCCCGGCATCCACTTGAACAGCGGATTCACCTCCATTTTCAGCTTGTCCCCGCTGGAGACGTCAACGAGCTCTGCAACCTCAAGCACCCTCCTCAGGTCCCTTCTCCTGTCCCTGTGCATGACCACTATCAGGTGCAGCGATCCAAGAAGCGCGGGGGGTATGTTTATGGGAGGGTTGGTAAGCCTCCGGAGCGTTTCATTGGCCGTGTTGGCGTGCATGGTGGCATAAACAGAATGGCCTGTGTGGATGGCCTCGAAGAGCACCTCAGCCTCCCTGCTCCTCCTTATCTCACCGACAATCATCCTGTCCGGCCTCATCCTCAGGGCGTTTATCATGAGCTGCAGCATGGAGACCTCGCCCTTGCCCTCGGGGTTCGCCGGCCTCGTGGTCATGGGTACCCAGTGGAGGAAATCGGGCAGCTGCATCTCCCTGGTGTCCTCAATGGATATGACCCTCTGCGTGGGAGGTATGAAGCACATGAGGACGTTGAGAAGCGCGGTCTTGCCGGATGCCGTGCCTCCGGCTATGAGAGAATTCATCTCATACTGCAGTGCCAGCCACAGGAAGGCAGCTATGTCCATGGGCACGGTGTTGCTCTTGATGAAGTCTGTAATGGTCCACGGCCTCCTGGCGAACTTCCTGATGGTCATGGTGTTGCCGTGAGAGCTTATGGGGAACAGCGTCGCGTTTGCCCTGTCTCCTGTGGTCAGGTAGGCGTCCATGAGCGGGCTCAGGTTGGTTATCTGGGTGCCTACCTTCCTGCCTATCTGGGCGGCGTAGTTGTATATCTCAACCTCGGATGGCAGTGTCATGTTGGTCTTGAGCCATCCCTTCTCCCTGTGATAAACCCATATGGGCTCCTTGGAGCCGTTTATCACGACCTCTTCAAGATTCTTGTCCTGCAGCAGCATCTCCATGCCGCCGAGGCCGAGGGAGTTGTGAAGGAGTATGCCTGCCAGTACCTGCTTCTCGCTCTCCGGCAGATGGGTCAGGCTGCTTTCAATAAGGGGCACTACCTTCTCAGAGAAAGCCTTTTTTAGCTCGTTCATGCCCTCAGGCGTGAGAACCTCCGAGGGGGTGATATCCATCTCCGTTATCAGCCGCTCCCTTATCTCGTCCAGAACGGCCTTTGTTGCAGGCTCAATCTTGGGGAAGCTGATGTTGTAGAGGGGGACGAATGAATGTTCTGTCTTCTCAATCTTGACCTTAGCGGGGACACCATCTGCAACCACATCATATCTCTGGATAATGCCGGTCTTTACCTGCTTGATGAAGGGCTTCTTCCCGCCCTTGGGTTGCTTCTTTCCCCCCATAATACCGCTTTATATTTATCAGGCTTCTTAAAAAATGAATCCAGTGTCCTGTCATCTCTTTTTCCTTTTGCGCTGCTTCTTGCTTCTCGTCTTCTTTTTCTCTTTCCTGTGCTTCTTCTTCTTCGGTTTGTGCTTTTCCTTCTTTTTGTCCGCTTTCTTCTCCTTTCTGGCCTTCTTGTTCTTTTCCTTGTTCTTTATGTATTCCAGCGACAAGAGAACGGGCGAACCTATAGGAGGATAATGTGTCTTGCACAAGCCATGATCCTCCATAATCTCTCCCCACTCAACCACCTTCTGCTCGGGCACCTTGAGCTTCTTGGAGGCGTCAGACACCTTGAGACTGCCCTTCCCAATCACCATCTTATAGAGCAGGTCGGCGTCCGTCTCCAGATATTCGGAGGAATACTTGGGCACCAGGGCCTTCTTCACCTTGTCCTTTATTTTCCTGACAATTCCCTTCTTGTCAGAACCCGCTTCCGTGTGGGTCGCTGCAGGTTTTGGCTTATTTGTCTTCTTTTCCTCAATTTCTTTTGGTTTGGTCTTGGTGGCATCCCTGTCCGGCTTTCCTTTCTGCGACTTGTCCTGCTTCCCGGTCTTTGATACAGCCATGAAAGCATCATCAATATCCTTCTCCTTCCAGCCCGCATCGTCAAGGGCCTTCCTCAGGGAGGCCGGTGAATAGCCTTTCTCCAGGTTCCTTTTTATGTATTCAAGAAGCGTCCCGTTTACTGTCATGTATAATATTGAGTGCATGGGTCTTAAAAGCGCTACAGTGTGTTGAGATAATCAAAAAGCCTGCCTTCACATTGTTCGCTGGTGAGGTCTGAAACTGGCAGCTCATCAGCAGGTATGTAGCAGTCCATGTCCATGCCGATTATATCAGCGGGCTCTCCCGGGGGTATGTCAACAGCATTTAATATCTCCACATGGAGATG
>CAZPUZ010000122.1:0-2707 GCA_964589875.1 uncultured archaeon | reverse complement strand
ATCATGACGTTGCCCACGTCCCTGGGCAGGCTTACATCCCTGGGGTCAATGACGGACAGCCCTATCAGGTCAAACCGCTTCTTGGAAAGTCTGAGCAGATGCTCCCAGCCCTCGCCCAGCCCGATGAAGTCGGATACTATGAAGAGGAGGGAGTTCCTCCTCACAACCCTGATGACATGGTCCAGGGCCGATGCCAGGTTGCAGCTGCCCCCGTAGTTGTTTGTGTCAACGAGCTCCCTGAGTATGAAGTAGTAGTGGTTGACCGTGGCTTCGGGAGGTATCTTCTTGACGATGCCCTGGTTGAACATGAACATGCCCACCCTGTCGCCTACGGAGATGATGAGGTCTGTGAGAGCCGAGACCATCTCGGCCGCGTACTCGCTTTTCAGCCTGTCCGTGGAGCCGAAGAGCATGCTTGAGCTGACGTCGTACAGGAAATAGACGTCCATGCTCCTTTCCTCCTTGAACTCCTTGATTATGAGCTTGTCTGACTTGATTGACGCCTTCCAGTCTATTGACTTGGCATCGTCGTTCTCTGTATATATCCTGTAGCCCTCGAATTCAAGCCCCTTCCCCCTGAAGACGCTCCTGTACCTGCTTATTATCTTGTTCTCGGCAAGAAGCTTCCTGAGCACCTGGACCTTCTTTGACAACTCAACCGTCTTGATATTCATCTTGTACATAACAATCACACCCTGCCGCGCAAAAAAGAAACATAAGAATTACTTTCCGGCCGCCACATAAATCAGGGAACAGGCACCTTTGAGAGGATTTCCTTGACTATTGAGCTCGTGCTTATGGCTTCTGCAACACCCTCATAGTTCAGGATTATCCTGTGCCTCATGACATCCTCGGCTACCTTCTTGACATGCTGGGGAGTGACGTATGGCTTGCCTTCAATCAGGGCCTTGGCCTTTGCTGCTATGTACATGTTGATGGAGTTCCTGGGGCTGGACCCGTATTCAATGTATTTGCCCAGCTCAATGCCGTACTTCTCCGGGTGCCTCGTTGCATTGGTTAGCTCCACGATGTAGTTCTTTATCTTGTCGTCAAGATACATCCTCTTGGCGTCAGCCTGCATTTCAAGTATCCTTTCAGGCTTTATGACGGCCTTCAGGCCGAAGGAGTCAAAGGTCTTGGTGTTGATGTTCCGGTCCAGTATGAGGTTCTCTTCCTCGTTGTTCGGATAGTTGATGAATACCTTGAAGAGGAAACGGTCAAGCTGCGCCTCGGGAAGGGCGTATGTGCCGGCGCTCTCTATGGGGTTCTGTGTAGCCATCACGAAGAACGGATTGGGTACCTTGAATGTAGTCCTGCCTATGGTGACCTGTCTCTCGCCCATGGCCTCAAGGAGAGCGGACTGCGTCTTGGGAGGTGCCCTGTTTATCTCGTCCGCAAGCACGAAATTGGCGAATATGGGACCCTTGATTATGTAGAAGCCCTTGGCCTTGTGGTATGAGGTGACCCCGGTGATGTCAGTAGGCAGAAGGTCCACGGTGAACTGGATCCTCTTGAACTGACAGCCCGTGACAGTAGCCAGAGCCCTGATTATAAGGGTCTTCGCCAGCCCCGGGACGGCCTCCACGAGTATGTGACCGTTTGATACGAGACCCACGAGAAGGTTATTGATGACGTCCTTCTGGCCGACTATTATCTTCTCAAGCTCCTTTCTTACAGACTCAAAATCCTTTGCATATTCCCTTATTTTCTCCGGCGAAACCCTGTCTTCCATGTATCCCCCAAAATCTAGCTCAATATTTTAACTTGGTATATAATATATTTACATGGCATATAAAAGAAGGGGGATAGTGGGGGGCTTCTTATCGCTTTTATTGCTCGCCTCGGCCGCGGTTATCATCATTCTGAGCACCCCGGGGATGGTTTCCAGCCTCTCATCAACCAGCGGCGGCTCATCAAACCTCACTGTGTGGGACGCTACTGACCCGGCGGGAGGGGGGAATGCCGCTGATGCGGATTTCAATATGTTCTTCTATGCCAATTATTCCAATGTCACCAGCGGAAAGCCAGTCAACAGTACCTTTTCTCCTGATGCCGGATGCAACATAAGCATTCAGAACTACAGCGGCGGCTCCTGGGCATGGAGCGGATGGAAGCAGATGTCTTACAATTCAACCAGCAAACTCTACGAATATGATGAAACTCTCCGCTGGAAGAACACTTCAGTGTTTTTCAATGTAACCTGTCAGGGCACAAACTTTGACTATCTCTACGTTGTTGATGAGTTTGATATTGACAACAGTGCGCCCAACATAGAACCCAACCCCCTACCTTCAATTACCTGCTATGAGGATTCCTGCGGTTCTTACGACCTCAGCAAGAACAGCTCGGATCCTGACCAGAACGACGTGCTGACATATGGGTATTCAATATTCGGCAATCCTCCCTTTTCCTGTTTCTCAATAGACAACACTACCGGCATAATTGACTTGACAGGCTGCACTTCCAGCACGGACGCAATAGAGCTCTACAACATGACCTTGACCGTGAAGGATAATGAAGGCCTGCCATTCTCGGTCTTGCAGAAGTATACCATAATAGCGGTCAATGACGCCCCAATCATTGACATTAGCGGCTGTCCCGCCACGGCCACTGAGGACCAGGATTATACTTGCGACATCAGTGCGAATGATGAGGAGGACGGACCGGATACTGGTGGCAACCTCACTTTCTGGACCAACACTACATG
>CAZPUZ010000121.1:0-2743 GCA_964589875.1 uncultured archaeon | reverse complement strand
CCTGATGCTCTCCCTTGATGACGAATTCCGATACCCACATGTATTTGCCTTTTGCATACGTGAAGCTCTCGCAGAAAAGCAGGCCTATTATTTCCTTGTCCAGTTCAAGGCAGAAACAAGTATCAGGCCACCTGTCCAGCAGCTCCTTTACCCTGGAGTATGCAGTTCCCTGAGTGAACCCCTCGCCCAGTTTGTTGAACTCTTCAATTACTATCCTGGCGCAAGCATTGAGGTATTCTTTTTGGCCTTCCTTATCTCCAGGGGTATGCTATCAGTTCAATATTGCAACAACAGATTAAAAGCATCGCATCACATTCTGTCCCATGAAATACATGAACGTCGGGATATTCCATGATGGCACATTGGGCAAGGAACTGGGCAAGAAGGAAGGAGATACTGATATAGTGATGTTCTCAAGGAAGACAGATGGCTGCATCTATACTTTCCTCCAGCCCAGGATGACAGGCCGGAGACCAAAGCGGAGATAATGTCAGTAACAGACGCAGCGATAATATCGTTCAAAGAGCTTACACCGTCATTGGGCGAGACCGTGCTTATGCTGGACGCCTTCGGCATATCAGACGGCATAGCAGTCATACCTCCCTGCACCGAACTGAACCGGATAACTGAGATAACAAAGGACACGGCTCTTGAGATATCATGTAAAGAAAGATGAGCCTGCCGAGATAATGGAGATTCTGTCCGGGATGGAGACTGAAAGGGCTGATTTGAAGGGGACGGTTGTCAGGATTGACCGGGCATTCCCGGTAAAGGGTGTCGGCGAGATTGTGCTCGGCTTCGTCACAAAGGGGGAGTTGCACAGGCACGACAAGCTGACATTGCTGCCTTCTAACAAGGATGTGACAATCCGTTCTGTCTAGTTGCAGGACAAGGATGTTGACTGCACAGGAACCGGCGCGCGCATCGGTGCCGCTATAAAAGGTGCCGAGGCAAAGGACATAGAAAAGGGCGTGATCCTCTGCACACCCGGACAGGCAAGATGCGGGAGCAGTATCAGTCTCACATTCAGGAGGAACAGGTTCTATCAAGGCGATATCAACGGCAGGAAATGCCATGGTCAGCCGGGATGGATACCATGCCGGTAAGCATTAAGATTAAAGATGAGACCCTGACCATGACAACAGAAAGACTGTCGCTTACATGAAAGGGGAAAGGTTCATGCTCATTGACATGAACGCAAAGACTGTCCACCTGATTGGTTCGGGGACAGCGGTCTGATATATTTTGACGTAGCTACCGCTAACCAAATTCTATGATATTCAAAAAAAGAAATATCATGGCGAGTTATCCTGAATATTAGACGGCGTCAGGGATTGGGGACAGTAGACTTAACACCTCGTTGCCTTAGTGCTTACATCCCTGTTCCATTAGCCCGTCGTCTACGGGACCTTCCTCTCCTCGCCGGATTTGGTGGCCCGACGACTTATGCAGATTGTTCCAAGTCGTCAGTCTGTCGCCATCCAGTTTGAAGAATGATTGCCTCTTTTCAGGGGCGACTTCACGCTTAGTTATGCTGAAAAGACGACCAACACTCGTTAAAAAGCCGTCAGTCTCATATGCATTCAGCGTTTATTCGCTATGGCGTAGCTACCCGGCACACCCTTTGATGACCGGCACACCAGAGGCCACGACTCTCTGTTCCTTTCGTACTAAAAGAATCTTCTCCTCAGGCAATCGACACCCTCAGCAGATATAGAACAAACTGGCTTATACCCTGTCTGGCACCATGTCGTTATACTCTAGGTTAGTCAATATACCTCCTGCTAACGGGTTCTATTTAAGGGTTACCGCTAACAGGCAGGTGATATTCACAAAATCCTAGAGCCACTAGAAAGGCGCCAAACAAGTTCGCACCGTTCTTAATTGCTGAAGAGTCTGGAAGTCTATGACAATAATATTTCAAGTTTGTTCTGCTTTTCAGGATGTGGTATCTCTATATAATCATGGAATTTCTCCACATCCTCTTTTCTTCCAATCCTTAGTATGTATTCTTTCTTTTTCTTTTCGATGAAGATTCTGGATTTGATTTTCATTTCTTTCAGTATATCTTTAAACCATTCAAGCATTACAAGACTTTTTGACCATATTTCAATCTTTGCTCGTGTCCTGTCTCTTGTAACGCTCCCATCGCCCGCTACCCAACCTCTAAAATAATCAATTTTTCTTCCTAATTCCATGAGGTCAGGTGGGTTAATTGAATATGATTTTGCTCCTGCAGGAATTCTATATTCTTCAATCAGTCTTTTGCAAAGCTTAACCGATGTCACATGAACTTTGAATTTTCCATTCCCATAACCTGATGCAACAAATTTCAATTCCTTCTTCTTGTTTGTTGTGCTGTATATCAGAGGAATCACAATTCCTTCCATAAATTCCTTGTTTTTGTTAACAACACAAAGGGAATATTTGTCTTTGTATATGTGACCATCGCTACCGATTATTCCTGCTAGAACATCCAAATCGCTCATATTGATTCATTGTTTTCAATTTTTAAATGGACTTCCAGACTCTTACCCAGCTAACGTGGCTCTTTGATGAGTGAACACCTCCACCCTTGCGCGCTGCTGCACGCGCAGGAAGAGCCGAGCCGACGGCGGAGAAGCAATGTACGAGGTCAATCTGACCTGAAAAGACGGCTTGGATAAATCCATGTTAGCCGTCAATCACATGTGAACTTTCGCCCGCCACGACTCCATTATCCCCGAGGTAGCTTTTCTGACAG
>CAZPUZ010000120.1:0-2754 GCA_964589875.1 uncultured archaeon | reverse complement strand
GGCCCGCAGAGGAGCCGGAAGAGGAGAAGGAGAGCGCGGGACTTGAGCTCAGGGCACTCAAGGAAAGGGAGGAGGCCAGGGCCGACAAAAAGGCCGAGAAGCCGACGTCCGAAGAGGTTGCTGAGGAGGCAGAGAAACCCACTGAGAGGGGGCCGGCCCATGAGGAACCCAAATACGAGGAAGAGAAAGACAGTGCGGGCGGGATACTGGAAGAGCTTGAGAGAGAGGAAAGAGAAAAGAAGAAGAGGAAGCTGAAGGATTTGGAATATCTGGATGATTGACATGGGAAAAGAGAAGATACAGGTAATGGTTGAAGGAGGAAAGGCAACAGCCGCCCCACCTCTGGGCCCGTCAGTTGCACCACTGAAAATCAACGTGCAGGCAGTGGTTGACAAGATAAACGAGAAGACTGCCGAGATGAAAGGCATGCAGGTGCCTGTTACAGTCACTGTTGATACTGATACCAAGGAATTTGAGATAAGTGTCGGGACACCCCCGGTATCCGCTCTTGTGAAGAAGGAGCTTGGCATTGACAAGGGAGCCAAGGAGGCCGGCAAGGCCAGGGTCGGCGACCTTAGCATGGACCAGGCGAAGAAGGTCGCCAGGACCAAATTCGGCTCTGACGATGAAGGCTTAGTGAGCCAGGTCAGGGGGACTGCGAGGAGTATGGGCGTAACGGTTGGAGAAGGTGCTGTCACTGAGGAAGAGAAGAAGAAATACGAGGAACTGCAGAAGCAGAAGGAAGAAGAGGCAGCTGCCAAGCAGGCTGAGAAGGAAGAAAAACCTGAAACAGAAGCAAACAAAGAGGAAAAGCCAGCAGAGAAACCCGAAGAGAAAAAATAGCTTGTTCTTGTGAATACCTTTAAATTATTTACTGTCTACTAACAAAACATGGCCGGATGGAACACAGCATTCTGGATACTGTTCGTGATAATGGGAATATTTGTGGTAGGCTCAGCCCTCGTCAGGATAATCTATATTGACCTGATGCTGGGCTTCATAGTAGTTGCCATAGGGGTTCTCAAGCTCGGTGAGGAGATTTCAGAGAAGGAGATAAGGAACAGGCACAGCAACATCAACGAGAGTATCAAGTACCTCACGCACCAGCTTGACAGCAGCAACGTATTCGCCAACAGGGTAAAGGAGAAGCATGAGACAAGATTCCTGCACCTTGATACAAAGAGAGCTGAGATAGAACAGATTGTTGAGGACAAGTTTGACTCGCTCGCCAAGAAGCTGATAGACCATGAGAACAGGATAAGGGACATAACAAAGGTTGCGGTGCACGTCTCCAAGAAGCATGACAGCTTCGCGAAGGAGGCCCAGAAGAAGCTAAAGGACGTTGACAAGATAAAGGAGAAGACTACCCAGATGTCAAGGAGCATCGGTGCGCTTAAGGGCGCCAAGACGGCCAGGAAAGCAAAACCTTTAAAAACAAGCAAAAGGAAAAGATAGCATAATCCCAACTACTTCGGTAGGAGGTCAGCATGGTGGAAAAAGCAACCACAGAGGAAGACAAGCCTAAGGCTGCTTCTGAGAGCAAAGAAGAGGAGAGGGTTATTCAGGAGTCTGGAGAAACCCCCCGGCAGGAGTCCCCTGAGACAACCAAACCAAAGAGGCGGCCCGAAACAGAGAGCGTGAAAGGTCTTGTGCAGGAGATGCCAGTAGCTGACGCTATCAGGACGGCTAGGGAGAACTCCAAGGACAGGAATTTTGAACAGACGTGGGATCTCATCATAAACCTCAAAGGCATTGACCTGAAGAAACCGGAGAACCGGTTTACCGCTGAGATGGTGCTGCCCAATGGAAGAGGCAAGGAACCCAAGGTGGCGGTTTTCGCGGACCTTATGGCCAACGAAGCCAAGAAGCATGCTGATTTCGTCATAACCAAGAAGGAGCTGGAGCAGCTGGCCAGCAACAAGAAGAAGATGAAGAGGATAGCCGGTGATTATGATTTCTTTTTCGCAGAAGCGCCGCTGATGCCCATCATAGGCAAATCTCTCGGTGTCGCACTTGGCCCCAGAGGCAAGATGCCCAAGCCCATGCCACCCAAGGGTGACATTGAGCCGCTGATTAAGTCTCCCAAGAGGATGGTGAGGGTAATACTCAAAGAGACGCCCGTGATATACGCCGTAGTGGGTTCAGAGAAGATGAAGGACGAAGATATCGCCGCCAACATGAAAGCGGTATTCAATCTCGTGAAGGAGAAGCTGCCAAAGGGCAGGAACAACATCAAGTCAACCATGATAAAGCTCACCATGGGCAAGCCGGTCAAGGTTGACATGAAGTAGGTCGGGAAAATGGTATCAGAAAAAAAGAAGCAGGTGCTGAAGGACGTGAAATCCCAGCTCAAAGAATACAGCGTGGTTGGAATACTTGACATGCACAAGCTTCCCGGCAGGCAGCTCCATGAGATAAGGAACAAGCTCAGGGGAGAAGCCGTAATACGCATGGTCAAGAAGAGAATAATCAAGCGGGCGCTTGAGCAGAGCGATGCTCCCGGCATAAAGGATCTTGTCAAGGACATCAGAGGCGAGCCTGCACTGCTGCTCAGCAAGACCAACCCCTTCAAGCTCGCAAGGAAGATAGAGACATCCAAGTCCCCTGCCATGGCAAAACCCGGGGACATCGCGCCCTATGACATTGAGATAAAGAAGGGGCCGACCAAGCTTCCTCCCGGTCCGGCAATAGGAGACCTGCAGAAGATAAAGCTCCCAGATCGGAAGAGCGTCGTGTAGGGAAAGAGTGTAGATC
>CAZPUZ010000119.1:0-2827 GCA_964589875.1 uncultured archaeon | reverse complement strand
CTGGAGTTCAGCAGGACTGCCCAGGTATTCGTGCTTGATGACGGCACCCCGTCGCTTCCTGACAAGCCTTCTGTCAAGGATTCTGACATGGGAGGCCATGTAACAGGCTTCGTGATAGCGGGAGACGCTCCCTTCTGGTTCCTGGCGCTGATAATAGTCGCGGTTGTAATAGCATACTTCATCGTGAGGGAGTACAGGACACCGGCGGAAGGTTTTGTGGCCGATGACAGCGGGACGGTTCCGCCTGCCTACTGAGCGTCGCCGCTCTAAGCGTTTATATTCAGCGGGCAACAACATATTATTGTCATGGAAAGGCAAGCATTCCTTCTGGCAGCATTCTCCGCGGTTTTGCTTATACCTCTTGTTGCAGCTGATGCCAGTGCATATTGTGCCGTTGACGTGTACCAGGTTGAGGTTGAAGGCAGCGTTATCACAGGCAACATCAGGAACATAGGCAATGAGAGTGCCAGCATATCATATTCCATATGGGTAGAGAACAACGGAGATGACGTTGTCAAGAGTGGCTCCCTTCTCATGGAGCCTGGCCAGGTGCGCTTATTCTCGCAGGCATATGGCTTCAGCCAGGGCGTCTACACAGTGACCATAAACGCCTCCGCGGACTGCGGGGCGTGGGACGAGGAGTCAATGGGTCACATGGTGCTTGAGGATTTCAGCTGCAGGAACCCATACGCGAATGAGGGAGAATACAGGTGTGATTACGGTTTGCAGGAATATATGGAATGCACATCCAGCGGCTGGGTCACCAGGGCCTCGGGCGGCGGGGACTACTGCCATGTCTGCCCTGACGTGTGCGGAGACGGAGTATGCAATTGCGGCGAGACCTCTGACACATGCTACCATGACTGCAGGTATGGCGAATGCCAGGCTGGCTACCTTGAGACATACAGGTGCGCCGGCAACAAGAGGCAGAGGCTTTACAGGGGCATAGACTGCACCGAGGAGTGGAGGGACATTGAGGTCTGTTCCGAAGGCTGCAGCGGCGGTTCCTGCGAAGGCGAGGGCAGCCAACCAGGACAGGAAGGTTGCAGCATGAGCATAACGTCGCTTGATTATCTCAGCTCCATAACCCAGGAGATTGACAGCCCATATGTCACCATATCCATCCTCAACAACGGCCAGGCGAACGAGGACATTGACATAACCCTGCGCGTGGGAGGCTCGGTGAAGAGCTTCTTCTCACGGTCGCTTGACCCGGGGAAGTCGTTCACCAAGAAGATGCTCTATGACACGCCAGAGCAGTCCGGCACATACGACATTCTCGTGACGGCTGAGGCCGGCTGCGGAGCTGAAGACAGCGTCACTGCGGAGCTTCAGGTCAGCCCTTCAGGCGAGTCTGTGGTCATACCGCCGTCCGTCGTGAGCTCGCCGGAGCCGGAGCTCCAGACCGCGGTTGACATATACCCGTCGTCTCTGGACATAGCCCGCGGCAGCAGCGATGTCGTGGTGGTAAGCATTGACAGCTCAAGGGAGCAGCCCTTCAGCATCTCGGTTGATTCCCCTCATCCGGAGTGGTTCGAGTATCCCAGATCGGTCACGGTCAGCAGGGAGAAGAGCGCATACGTGTACGTGACCCCGAGCCAGGCCGGCCAGTTCCAGGCCGCCATTCGCGTTGAGGCCATGAGCGAGGACTATTCGGCTGAGGAGGATGTCAGCATATTCGTTGCACTTCCCGAGACATACGAGGTGGGGGACACGATATTGGGCACTATTACAGTGCTGGCGGGAAAGGCGCTCAGGCTCATCACTGACAACATGTGGGCCACGATATCCTTCATCATCATAGCGATAATAATAATCATGGCCATAGCCCACAGGCACCTGAAGACAGAATACGAGGATTTGTTTCCCTGAGAGGGAATGAACACAGAGTCTATTCTCAATTCATACAATAATATAAACTGCTCCGGCTTATTATTCATCCAGACGTGATGGCATGGCATACCAGGGAGTGAAGTTCCGGACAGTATTCAGGTCGCATGACGCTCCTTCCCATCCCAAGCTGGAGGAGCTGAAGAAGTGGTGCTCATTGTTCCAGAAGACCGGCCTGACGCCGGCCTATGAGAGCGGCACGTACGGCAACCTGAGCTTCAGGTCAGAGGATTTTGAGCAGGGCTTCATAATCACCGGTTCGTGCCTGGGAAGGAAGGATGAGCTTGAGGACAGATGCTTTGTTGAGGTGGCTTCCGTTGACGGAAAGGCTGGCATAGTATACGCCATAGGCACCAGGGAGCCGTCTTCAGAGGCCATGCTCCATGCGGCCATCTACGATAAGAGGTCCGAGGTGAATGCGGTATTCCATGGCCACTGTGACAAGATCCTGCAAAGCGCCGAAAAGCTTGGCCTGCCTGTCACGGAGAAGGAAGAGGCATACGGCACCAAAGAACTGGTTGATTCCGTGATGAAGATATTGGGCAACAAGCAGTTCGTCATAATGCGCAATCACGGCTTCATATCCATCGGCGGCTCTATGGAGGAGGCAGGCTCCGCCGCTCTTGATATGCTGAAGAAGTGCAGCCCGGGCAGAACTGCGGAAGACCGATAATCTTTTAAAAGTATCGGGTATGTTGTCACAGCGGAGTGTCAGAAAGGTTTAAAAAATTTAGCTCCTAAATAATCGCATGAAAACTCTTGGCGTAATGTTTGCGCTGATAACCCTTGCACTTCTGGCGGGGAACGGAATGGCAGCCAGCTTTGACGTTGACGTCACTGACGAGAAGATATCAAGCTGCCCGTGCACATCCAACCAGATAAGGGTCAACATTGAGAACCTGTACAAGGAAGCGGACACCATAATGCTTGAGCTTGA
>CAZPUZ010000118.1:0-2830 GCA_964589875.1 uncultured archaeon | reverse complement strand
ACACGACGGAGATAACGTCTGGTGAGTTAATCAGAATCACCGGAATCAACACCGATGGCGACCAGGACATAACCCTGACTTACACCGTAACTGCGTCCGGTCTCCAGCACACAGACACAGCAACCATCCATAATTAAGCCGGTTTTCCTTGTTTACACCCGGCATGTCCTTATTTTTTAGCTCTGGCATTGCTGGAGCGATGTTTGTTTATGCAAGCAAGACGAATGTATGCAATAGCTGCAGAATCAGTTGCTGAACACCAGCACAGAATCTTCCTGGGCCCTTATAACTACATAGTAATAGCCGCTGTTGGCGGACAGGTTGCCCGTAAGGTTCGCCTGGGTGATGGCATAGACGTCTGCGAGGCCGCCGCTTGTCTGCACCTGGAAATTTATCTCCCTGTTGCTGAGCTGGACCGCGTTTATGTTGTTAGGCATGTAGACAAGCGTCTCAACGCTGGCAGGCTCTCCCTGCGCATACACCATGTCAGCGATGCCTGCAATCTTGTTCGCGGTATTCTTGGCATACGAGATTGAAAGCTGCTCACTGGTGTTCCTCTGAATCCCCGCCAGATAGGCCCATGTGATAAGCAGCATGGTCAGCACCATGCCGACGATGACGAGGTATTCAAAGGCTACTTGCCCGCGCATGTCCCGGTCCGTTCTCATGGATAATAATTGTAGAAGCTGGTTAATAATTGGAATGGGGTCGCCGCGATTTTCGGTATCCGAAATGGACACAATCGAACGCGAGTCTGCCGGTTTCTTTCACAGGGCAAAAGGCCCTCAGAGCTCCATACAGCACCCTGCAGCTGGAGCCGGCTGGAATACCACTATCCTACGACCCCGATATTACTTTTCACTTGTCGGTCCCTAACATTATCTTTTTTTACTGTTATCAGATTACTGATTAAAGTGGATATAATGGAACTTGACTTAAAAAGGGTTCAATATAGCAACAATGACAGGAAATTGGGTATAGTTATCCCAAAAGTATTATCAAAAGATTTGGCATATGAGACTGGTATACATATTGGTGATGGCCATCTGGGGATAAGGAGAAGAAGAGACGGATGGAGCTACCTGCACACTATCTCCGGCAATTATCACGAAGAGTTAGATTATCACAAAGACATACTTTGCCCTTTGATACAACGCCTTTACAATAAAACCGTTCAACCTAGAAAGTCGACAAAAAACACAGTTCAAATAGTATATAAAAGTAAGGCCATAGCAACATTCAAGCAAAGGGTTCTAGGTCTTCCCTCCGGAAAGAAGACAGGCCAAATCAAGATTCCTGACTTAATCATGAATTCTAAATTAAGAAATTATTGTATCCAAGGTATAGTTGATACTGATTTTTTCTTTTCATTGAGACATGGAAAATATCCTAGAATCGTTGGAACGGTTCCTTTTGCAAGTAGAACCTTAAAGGATCAAAATAATAAGAATTTTTCAGGAAATGGGTATAAATCCTGTATGTTGTATTGGAAAGAGGTTTGATAACAGGTACACACCAATCAAGTCATATAAAGAATATAAAATCGATATAAATGGGAGGAAAAATATTGATAAATACTTAAGTGTCTTGGGATTCAAAAATTACAAACATATTAATAGATACAACAAATGGAATAAACTATTGCCCCGTTAGCTCAGTCGGTAGAGCGTTACTGATCCCATATCAGCGCTAAACCTTGGTAAGTTTGTTTCAGCTTGCTGAGATCGGCCAGTGAAGGTAAAGGTCTCGGGTTCAATCGCGATGCTGCTACGTACACATTCAGCTTCGCTGAATATCCCGAACGGGGCTCTCATGAGGACGCAGGACACTGCATGCATTGTCGTGGAAAGGGACGGAAAGCTTCTTCTCGTCAGGCGGGGCAACCGAACGTTCCACGGCTACTGGTGCTTTCCCGGCGGGCACGCCAAGACCGGAGAAACCCCGGGACAGGCGGCTCAGAGGGAAGCCAGCGAGGAGATAGGCGAGGTTAAGGTTGACGAAAAACCTTTCCTTGTATTTGTTCATGAATGGCCGGGCGACAGGGGTGATGATGACCCCCATCTTCATAGATGCCACGCATTCAAAGCAAAGATAACCAGGGAACTCCGCGCAGCCAGCGACGCGGCGGAGCTTGGATGGTTCACCAGGGAGGACGTCAGGAAGTTAAAGCTAACGAATTACACGGAGAGGATTCTTGAAAAGCTTGAGAAGCCAAAGGGGGACGAATATCTTGACGCCGTAGATGAGGGTGACAACCTTATCAGGAAAGCCTCCCGCAGGGAATGCCACTCCAATCCCAAGCTCATCCACAGGTCAACGGCCATAATCGTATTCAATTCCAGAGGCGAAATGCTGCTCCAGAAGCGCAGCCGGAACATGGACATGTATCCGGGGAAATGGACATACGCAACCGCCGGCCACGTAACGTCCGGTGAAAGCTATGAGCAGACAGCGAAAAGGGAGCTGAAAGAGGAGATAGGCATTGACATTCCCGTCAGGCCTCTGTTCAGGCATCTCTTCTCAGGCGAGAAAGAGAAGGAGATGATTATGGTGTTTGAAGGCCGTTCAGACGGCCCTTTCAGGACAGACCCGGAAGAGGTTGATGAGGTCCGGTTCTTCAATACCGGTGAAGTGAGAAAGCTTCTGGGCGAAAAACCGGATCTCTTCAGCCCGGACTGCAAAGAGATATTGGAGAGGTATTTCAGCGACGTCCGGCAATAATTTAAATCATGCCCTGAATATTCAACTGGTTACATGGCACAGGGAAAAGGCTTCGGCAAGACCATTCTTTTCGGCGACCACTTCGTAGTGTACGGCCTGCCGGCAATAG
>CAZPUZ010000117.1:0-2854 GCA_964589875.1 uncultured archaeon | reverse complement strand
GTTGGGTGAAAGGCAAATTGAAAGCCGTCTATGCCAGAAAGTCTCTGCCCCCGCATTTAAGTATTTTACAGGCTATCTTTTCTCTATGCGGGAGTCCCCTAGCGGTCAATTAACAATCAGATAAGAATGATTGCTAGACTATTGGGGCTGGGCTTAGGACGCAATGTTTCGACAGAAACACGATATCTCAACTGCGTTTGAAACCCAGTGGCTTAGAGTCCATTGCATAGGTAATGAGGAGGCCTCCCTCTCGCCAGAGAGGCTTTTGGACGAGTAATGCCTCCGTGAGTTCGAACGACATGACAGCCTGCTCGGCTTCGCCGAGAGAAACATAAAATGAAAGGCTGCCTGTCAGGGTGTCTCACCTCCCGCATCATTTTTATGCCATATTAGGCAATATTATATCGTTAGCATGCCTGACCAGAGGATAACCAACTATATCTACAGCGGCCTGAAAGCAGGGCATAACCCACAGAAACTGAAATCCGCTCTCATCCAGCAGGGGTGGCCGGAGACACAGATAAATGAGGCTTTTCATATCGTGCAGAATTACATGACACAGCAGCAACATCGCGGCCAGCGATTCCTGCAACATGGCCAGCAGCATGCCTTTGCCGAGAGCACCGCACATCTTGGTTTCTTTTCAAAGATTAAAAAAATACTCACCTCGCCATCCGAGTTCTTCCAGGCGGCAAAGTCCGACCATATGGGCGATGCACTGAAATTCTATGCGATTGTACTGCTGATACCTGCTTCTATTATGGGCGTTCTCGCTATTGCCGCGCCCTCAATACTGTTTTCAATGCTTATCCCGGAGATGGGAGGTGTGTCAGGCATCGGGATGCTTTCAGCCCTTATAACTTCCATGGCATTGGTAATAGTCGCTGTGTTCTATATTGCCTCACTCGCAGGTACAGTTATAGGGGCGGGAATATACCATATCATAGCTCTGCTTTTCGGGGCAAGGAAGCCGTATTCAGAGACATACAAGGCAATGACCTATTCCATGACACCCTTCCTTCTCATTGGTTGGGTATCCTTTCTGCTGGTTCTCATACACCCATATGCCTATTTTGCATCGGCCGCTGTTTTTATGGTCTGGTCTTTGATAGTGATGATAAAGGGCCTGAGCGTGCTCCAGGAGATATCAGGGAAGAGAGCAGCAATGATAATACTCCTCCCCATGGCTGTTTTACTGCTGTTCGTTTCTTTGCCGATGCTGATGTTCGCCTCAGGGACCGTGGGCACCAGCTATCCGGGCGGCTCTTCAATTCCCATGGTTCGCTGCTCGCCCTGCTTCACCAATTTCGCTTATGTCGATTACGGAGCCGGTGAGTTGACAATCAGGACCGGACCGCAGACAATAGAAGGGCTCTCGGTATCAGCAAATCCGGATACCGGCCCCTTGGTATCCATTGAAAATGAAGCAGTGGTCTCCGGAGGGACGATAACATCCGGAGAGATAATAAAGATATCAGGGATTGATACCTCACCCGAAGAGGTTGATGTGACCCTGACATATATGGTGTCAAGCTCAGGCGTGCAGCACATTGATATCGCCACCTTACATAATTGAAACCTTTTATACCCCACCTTCAATTCTAACCCATGAAAGCATATTTAGCGAAGAACTTCATGGGCGTCTTCGCCTATGACGAGAACGGCAGGCTTATCGAGAAGATGCTCTTCCCGCCGAGTTCCGAAGAGATTGCGGAAAGGATGACGGTCAGGTCGCCTGAAGAAGGGCAGCTCATAAGCAAGCTTAAGGATTACCAGGTTGACAGGTCGCCCGGCAACAAGGGAGAGAAGATGCTTAGTGAACAGTCAAGGAACCTTGCGCTAAAATTCAAGTGGGTGAAGAGCAGCGCCGAATACAACAAGCTGCTGTCATCCGTGAACGTCATGATAACCAAGAAGAAGATGAGCAAGACCAAATATGACCGTATACTCATGCAGGCGATAGGCATGCTTGACGAGGATGACAGGGTGATAAACGTGCTTACGGAAAGGCTCAGGGAGTGGTACGGCCTTTATTTTCCGGAAGCCGAGCGGCTGGTCTCCAACCATGAGAAGTTCGCCGAACTCGTCCTGGAAGGCACCAGGGACGGCCTGGAGGACAAAACCCTGTCAAAGCTTGCCAATGGGACTGCGGGCATGGATTTCTCTGATGATGATATCAAACAGATGCAGAACACCGCGAGAAGCATCAAGGCGCTGATGTTCTCAAGGAGGGAGATTGAGAGATATGTGGAGGGGCTCTCAATCAAGGTAGCGCCTAACATGACTGCGCTTGCGGGGCCTCTCCTCATGTCAAGGCTTCTGGTGCTTGCTGGCGGCCTCGGGCGGATGGCACGCATGCCCTCATCTTCCATCCAGCTTCTGGGAGCGGAGAAGGCGCTGTTCAGGCACCTGAAGGGACAGGGCAAGGCACCGAAATACGGCATACTATTCTCTCATCCGCTGGTCCAGAAAGCGCCGAAAGACAAGAAAGGCAAGGTGGCAAGGCTCCTGTCCGCCAAGCTGTCCCTGGCAGCTAAGACTGATTTCTTCTCCAAAGAAGACCATGGGAAGGAACTCAAAGAGAAGCTTGAGAAACAGGTGAAAGCATCCGTATGAGGTGTGTGGATGAAGCTCGTGTTGTTTGACATTGACGGGACTTTGGTCCCTTACAGGTCGGTGAAATCCGATTACTGGCATGCCGCAATAAAGAAACATTTCAGTCTTGATGTGAACAGGGACAGCATAGAGACTCAGGGGAAGACAGACAGGCTGATACTCTTTGAGCTTCTGAAGCTGGCAGGCATCATGGACCCCGAATCTGATATAAGGTTCGGCAAAACGCTGAATGATCTCG
>CAZPUZ010000116.1:0-2891 GCA_964589875.1 uncultured archaeon | reverse complement strand
AGACATCTTGTGCTCCCTGGACAGCTCGGTGAGCATCTTCCTCCTCTCTCCCAGACTCTTGAGTATGCCCACCCGGGTGTCGGACGCCAGGGTCTTGAACGTCTTCTTGTCCAGCGTTATCTTGTCTTCCTTGTCGCCGTACATGCTTTATCATTGCCTCCGATGGCTTAAATCCCTGCCATGTCTTCAGACAGCAGGGTAATCGCCATTCCCCCTATAAAGAACGCTGACACGTACCCAAGGGGGGTGAAGACAGACTGGACAGGCAAGGGTGACGCAGATGCCATGTCCAGCCCGCCTTCCTGGGGTAGAAAGAAAGTCGCCAAGAAGAACAGTATCATGGCTAGTGATGCAGCCACATATACCCAGACCTTCCTGCGCTTATCCATGCTTAGGTTTTGAAAACCGCTTATAAGTAGGATTTGGTTTTTCTTCGGCCGGGGCCGAAAAGATATTAAAAAACTTCGGGCATTAGATTACTATGGGCGAATACAATGCGCAGGACGGCGAGGCCCTGAAGCGTTACATAAGGGACATCCCGGACTTCCCAAAGAAAGGCATAGTATTCCGCGACATAACGCCGCTGCTGGCAAACTCTGACGGATACAAGAGTGCCGTTGACCTGCTGATCAGCCAACTGGAAGGTATGCCCGTTGACGCGGTGGCCGCCCCGGAAGCCAGGGGGTTCATAGTGGGCACCTCAGTAGCCAGCGCACTGGGTGTGGGTTTCATACCCATCCGCAAGCCGGGCAGGCTCCCTTATAATACAAAATCATACGCGTATGAGAAGGAATACGGACGGGACACCGTTGAGATGCACAGTGACGCTGTCAGCTGTGGGGACAGGATACTGCTTGTGGACGACCTGCTGGCGGTGGGGGGCACGGCGAACGCGTGTGCCGAGCTCATAAGGAAGTCAAAGGGCACGGTGGCTGGCATGGGTTTCCTGATAGAGCTGGACTACCTGGGAGGCAGGGAGTCCATACTCAGGGAAAACCCTGACATGGACATATATTCGGTGATAAGGTACAAAGAATGAAGCTCACGCAAACGCTTCATAAATCATTATTGCAGTTGGTATCATGGATGTGATAGGCTCGGACAGGTTCTCAATGCTGCTGGCGGAAAGGCTGGGCGCGAGGCACATACCCATAGAGCGCAGGCTCTTCCCTGATGGCGAGGCATGCCCCAGGCTGATTGGAAAACCAGCAGGCGAGGTCATTGTCGCGGAGAGGATGGGGCTGCCCCTTTACCCCAACCGTTACCTTGCCGAGCTCCTTCTGACACTGAAGAACCTGAGATATATGAACGTTGAGGACATATCGGTGGTCATGCCATACTTCGTTTACTCCAGGCAGGACCGCTCTTTCAGGCCAGGCGAGCCATTCTCGGCGAGGCATGTGCTTGACATGCTCCACGACTGCGGGACAGGCAGGCTGTTCACGGTCGCGTCGCACATGGAGCGCTTCAAGGAGCAGCTAACTGCCCCTATGCCTGCATACAACATAGACGGCTACTCAATACTGGGAAGCAGCCTGCAGGAGCTGGACCTCAGGGAGCCTCTGGTGATGGGACCTGATATGAGCGTGAGCATGGCAGCCAGCAGGGTCGCGTCAATGCTGGAAGCGGAGAGTCTCAGCCTGGAGAAGCATAGAGACCATGACACCGGCGAGCTTTCTGTGAGGCAACTGAACAAATGCATGGATTCGCGGGACATAGTAATCATAGACGACATCATAAGCTCCGGCGGCACCATGCTGAAGGCCATTGAGACCGCAAAGAGGGCCGGCTGCGGCAGGATAGTCGTCGCTTCGGTCCACGCCGTCCAGCAGGCAGGCATTGACAGGCTCAGGAAGCACGCCTGGAAAATCCTTTCCACGGATACTGTGGACACGCCGGTCTCCGAGGTGTCGGTGATAGGTACTGTGGCCGACGCCATCAGCGGCAGGCCCGGGGTTGATACATCCGGGATGCATTCGGCAGCGGAAAGGGGGGTCTCCGTCCCGGACACGCCAGCCGAAACGGAACCGGCGGCCGGGGCTTTCTCCATGTTTGACTAGATGATACGGATTCTGCCGGAGAAATCTCAGAGCCTTCAAACCATTGCAATGAGGACGGTCTTGGGGCCGCCCTGCTTCTTTGCACACCTTGGGCAGTTGGTATACCACGCATACAGCTCAATGGGCTCCCTCTTGTATTTCTGCTTGACCTGCTCGGTGAAAACCCTGATGTAGTTGCCCATCTGGCTGTAGGGTCCCTGAAATCCCCTTGAAACGAACCTGCCGCTCAGCCACTCTATGTTCGAGTCTCCCTTGATGGCCCTGTTGACCTGGAAAAGCATCTTCGCGCCGAAAAGACCCGTGTCCTTTGCCAGCCATATCTTCGGCTCGGGTGTGGCGTAGCTGTCTTTTATCTCCTTCATGCCCTTGCTGAAAACGCCTGACATGTTCAGCGGCATGCGGAAGAATGTAGCGTACTTCACAACGTAGAAAGGCTTGTCTTTCCATTGCCATTCTCTCATATTCCACTTGGACAGGTTGACATTGGGGCAGCACTGTTCAGCTGCCGGCTTCTTTGTCGTCTTTGGAACTGGCTTCCTGGACATCTTAGCTTTTGTTGCCCTTTTCCCGGGCGTCTTTCCCTTCTTCGGCCTTGCTGCCTTTCTTTTGGCCTTTCTCTTTCCTGGCATGAACACACCTCATCCTGTTATAAGGTATTTTATCATCCGCCTGACGACTTCTTCCTCAAAGTCCCTCTTCCTGTCCGGGTCGTTGCCTGAGAACATGATTTCCTTGACTTTCTCCCACACTACCGGAGCATCGGCCCTGTCCATGTCCAGAACCTCGCGTATGGCACGGTCAAGCAGCTCCTTGTTGCGCGGTGTCGGGTCG
>CAZPUZ010000115.1:0-2907 GCA_964589875.1 uncultured archaeon | reverse complement strand
GTCGGCCAGGTGCTCGCCACTGCGGCCGTTGGCTCCCTGAAGGAAGATTACAATGCAGGTGATGTCGTCATCCCTGACCAGTTCATTGACTTCAGCAAAACCGTCCACACCTTCCACGACGGCCCGGAAGTCTATCACATATCAATGGCTGATCCGTTCTGCAGCCGGCTGAGGGAAACTCTTGTCGGCTCTTCAAAGGATATGGGAATCCCGCTCAAGGAAAGGGGGACTTACATCAAGATAGACGGCCCGCAGTTCTCCACCAGGGCCGCCTCGCACATGTACCGGCAATTCGGGAACGTAATAGGCATGACCACGGTACCAGAGGCCATACTCTGCCGGGAGCAGGGCATGTGCTTCGCTGTGATCGCCACTGTCACGGACTACGATGTCTGGGCAGGCAAGCCTGTTTCACTGGATGAAATCAAGCAAGTAATGGCAAAGAATCTTGAGAATACCAAATTGATTCTTGCTGATGCCGTCAGGAGGCTCTCTTCTGAAAGGAACTGTAGTTGCAAAGACGCCCTTATGGGTGCTAGGGCTTGATTGCCCTAAACCGGGAAAATGTAAGAATGGCAGGGCATCCTCGGTGGATGCGGACGGACGCACCGGCTGCCCTGCATGCCTTCTCCATCCTGCTGACCCTGCAAGCAGTGTGTCAACAGCTTAGGGCTGCTCCATTCAAGGCCTAGACGGCGAAAGCGGGCAGACAACCCGATACAGCGGCATGGGCTGTCATGCTTTCCATCACCGTCAGACATTCCTGGTCTGACCCGGTTCACTGCAGGCACAACCCTGCAGGACAGGACTTCTCAGTCAGCATGCAGGACCGGAACATCCGGCCCGCATCGCCCTTGGCATTCGGCTCCCTGAAGACCGTTTTGGGAAAGAGGCGCGGCCTAAACGCCCAACCTAGCCCTGCCGAATTTTAATTATATGCCCGTTATTTAAAGATGAGTGGGATGAAAGCCAGGGAGATTCGCTGCAATTCAGTGCTCAACAAATCCGGCATACCGGGAATCGATTACTGCATCAACCCGTACACCGGATGCGAGCATGGATGCAGTTACTGCTATGCCGACTTCATCAAGAGGTTCACGGGACACGAGGAAAGATGGGGCAGCTTCGTAGACGTGAAGGTGAATGTTCCTGAGGTTCTGGAAAGGCAGTTGAACAAAGCGAAAAGGGGCCTTGTATACTTCAGCTCCGTCACCGATCCGTACCAACCTCTGGAAAGGGAATACGAACTTACGCGGAAATGCCTGAAGGTCCTTCTCGCCCGCGATTTCCCGGTCTCTATACAGACCAAATCCGCGTTGGTGCTCAGGGACCTGGATTTGATAAAGGAATTCACATCAGCCGAGGCGGGGTTCACTATCAGCCTGGATGATGCGCATGCAAGGAAACTCGAGCCGCAAGCGAGCCTCCCGTCTGACCGGATAAAGGCTCTGAAGAAGATTCACAACTCCGGCATCAAGACGTTCGTCTTCATCGGCCCGATAGTACCGGGCCTGACGGACGTTGTTGGCATCGTCAGGAAGACCTATGACTGGGCAGACCATTACTTGATAGACAGGCTGAACATGAAGGGGTTTGCCAAGAAGAACATGAAGATATCGAAAGGGATTACCAGAAGGAGATACGGGAGCTAAGGACGGTCCTAGAGCGGATGCTGAAAAACAAAGAACATGTGTTTTGTTTCAAGTAAATCAGATCAGCTTCCTGGCAAACTTTATCAGCCGCGGCTTCTTCATCAGGACCTTGCCCAGCTTGGCTATTCCCGAGCTTCCCCGGGAGAACTCAACCAGGTCGTCGCCGGTGAGATAGTCCACAAGCCAGTTCAGGTCGTCATCGGTCATGTTCTCCATGACTTCCCTGAGCTTGAGTATCTTCTTCAGCTTCTTGCCCCGGTTCTCGTCCCAGGCCTTGTCGTACCTCTCCAGGAAATCCGCCCTCAGGTTATTGGCCTTTATGGCCTCGGCTGCAGTCTCCGCGGCCAGGCGGCCCGCCATGTAGGCTTCGGGTATGCCTCCTCCATGTATGGGATTGACATGGTGGGCAGCATCGCCTACCACCATGAGGTTGTCGGCCACGCATGTGTCAAGGAAACCGCCAACCGGCACGCCGCCCGTGTTCACCTCAAGTATTGAAGCGTCCTTCAGGTCCTCCCTGGAGTTCACGAAGTCCTCCAGGTATTCCATCGCAGTCTTCTTGGCCCACGGCTTCCTGACGCCTATGCCCACGTTGGCGACGCCGTCGCCCTTGGGGAAGTACCATATGTATCCGCCCGGCGAGCCCTTCTCCCCGCCGAAGAAGAATTCAATCATCTTGCCGTTGTCCCTGACTCCGGCCATCTCAAACTGCGCACCGGCACATATGTCAACCAGCTTGTTGTGGGTCATTATGCCCAATTCTCGGGCAACCTCTGACTCCACGCCGTCAGCCGCTATCACTATCTTTGCCGTTACCTCATAGACATTGCCGTCGTTGATCAGTTCCGCCTTCACGGCGCCGTCCTCCCTCCTGAAGTTCCTGGCCTCGGTCTTTGCAATGATCCTTGCACCTGCCCTGGCCGCGAGGGCGGCGAGGTGCTTGTCAAACATCTTCCTTTCGACCACCCAGCCCTCCGGGCCCTTGTAATCAATCTTGATTGACCTGTTATTGGGAGCATACACTATGGCCCCGTGGATCTCCTGTATTATCCACGGCCCCTTCGGCTCAATGCCTATCCTCTCTGTCATGCCGTGCCTGGATATTGCCTCGCCGCAGCGCTTGGGTGCACCTATCTCCGCCCGCTTCTCAACGCCGAGCACATTCAGCCCCAGCTCTGCACACTTCTTCGCGGCCCCGGAGCCTCCCGGCCCCATGCCCACCACAAGCACGTCAACTTCCTTGGGCATCTCGACT
>CAZPUZ010000114.1:0-2917 GCA_964589875.1 uncultured archaeon | reverse complement strand
GATGCCGATAAGCGACATGGGCCTGACGGGCGACTGTACGCAGGTGCTCAATACCATACTGAAGAACCAGAACAGGCTCGCTTCCATGCTGGACCAGGAATATGACAACGAGCAGCTGAAGGCGGAAATGCAGCAGAGGCTGGGAGAGGACATCATATCCATGAAGACGGGCGAGGCTGACGGCGTGACGGTGGTGATGGGTGTCGCCCCCTCAAACAGCTACTGCCTGGCAAGCGAGACAGAGATATGTCTCTGCCAGCAGATATGAGAGCTCATTTTGAACGCGCCTGTATGACTACATTGCTGCCGTTGAGCCCCGCATTCTCAAAGTTTATGGTGTGCTCGCCCCTACCGAAAATAAGGTCGCCTGCGAAGTCAATGTCTGTATATTCAAGTATCATTTTGATTACGTAGTTCAGCCCCATGCCGCCCGCGAATGAGGGCATGGGCTCCATGAGGAAGGTCCCCTGCTCAATCGCGCCCATCCTCCTGCCAATGGCCTCCCAGTTGCCTCCGGTGAAGGCGAGCAGCGCCTTGGAATTCATAAGGTCCTGCGACAGCGATATGGTATGATAGCTGGGTGTGCCGTTGTAGGTCAGCTGGCCGGGGGAATTCCCTGCGAATACCAGCGAGCGCAGGACGCCGCCCGCGAACGATGATATGAACCAGTGTGGAGGATTTGTGCTCATGGCATCGGAGATTGCGGAGACGCTCATTATCCCCTTGCCGGGTATGTAAACGTTCTCCGATGGCCCTGTATTGGTCACGTTCAGTGTGAAATGCACTGTGTGCTCTGCCGGTGTGAAGAAGAATTTTACAGTGTCCAATTCCAGGACACCCGCTGAATTGTTGGCGTAAAGCACCAGCTCGTTGACACCCCGCATGGCGCTGAACGTGACGTTGTTCGGACCCAGCCATTCCACGCTACCCTCATAATATCTCTGCCCTCTGAGCGAGTTGTGCACTATGGGGTTACTTATCATCAGCAGGGAGCCGTTAAGGCCGTCTGCAGGCACGGCGACCTTTCCCTGATAAAAACCCTGGGCAACGCCTGTCGTCACCAGTACGCTCCAGTCTCTCTTTGTATAGTTCCAGTAATATACGCTGTACGAATATGTCCCGTCAATCTTGTAGAGCTTGTATGTGTAGTTGGCCTCTTTGGTGCTTTCAGGTATGGTGAAGTTCTCATTGACCTCGCAGCTGCCGGGATACTGGCATTTCGCGTAGGTGTCCGGGTCCTCGTCCGTGGCATTGCTGCATGCGTCCGAGAACGTGCCCACACATTCATATGCGTCTTCATTTTCCTGGACAGTCCATGACACCAGGCTCGTGTTTGACTTGCCGTTTATGGAATAGGCAGCCCAGTCAACTCCTTCATCAGCGCTCCACAGCAGGCTGAAGGGCTGGCGCTCATAATCCGCCCCGTCAAGCGGGGAATGTATGGTGACCGAGAAAGCGGATCCGTGGTTGCACATGATAATCGCCGCTGCAGCAAAGGCTGCCAAGAAGATATAGGTTCCCCTCATACAAATAGATACGGTTGATTCTAAATAAAAGGATAGGCATTATCTCCTTTTCTTAGAGGCCTTCTTCGCCGGCTTCTTTGCAGCTTTCTTCACTGGTTTCTTCCTGGCAGGTTTCGCCGGTTTCTTTGCGGGTTTTGCAGCGGGTTTCTTCGCCGGCCTGGGCTTCTCGGCATTCTGCGGCCTCGCAACGGGCTTCGCGGCAGGCATGCTCATTGTCGCAGGTGATTCTTCCTCTTCCTTCACTTTTTCCTCTACCTCGTCCTTGATGCCAAGAGCGTCAACCATCTCCTTGTACCGGTTCCTTATGGTGACCTCTGTCACGCCGATGACGTCCGCGACCTCCCTCTGGGTCTTCTTCTCGCCGGAAAGCACAGCGGATATGTACAGTGCCGCGGCAGCAACTCCTATGGGACCCTTCCCGGACGTGACGTCATGCTTGCTGGCCTCGTCAAGGACGTCAACCGCATTGACCTGGACCTTCTCCGAGAGGTTGAGAAGCGAGCCAAATCTCGGCACATAGTCCCTGGCTTTGGCCGGCAGTATCCTTATATTGAGCTTCCTGGCGATGTAGCGGTATGTCTTGCCTATGTCCTTCTTGTCTATGTTGGACGCGTTTGATATCTCTTCCAGTGTCCTGGGCGCCCCCTCCTCCCTGCAGGTGGTGTACAGAAGAGCGGCTATTATGGACTCTGTTGACCTGCCCCTCACAAGACCCTTCTCAACGGCCTGCTGGTACAGCTTGGCCACCTTCTCGTGTATGGCTTTTGAGAGGTGAAGGTAGGAAATGAGCCTCTGGAGCTCCGAGAAAGCGAAAGAGAGGTTCCTGTCCTTGGACTTTATTAGCCTCTTGTGCCACTTGGTGAGGCGGTAGTACTGGGCCCTCTTCTTTGACGTTACCTTGAAGAGCTCGCCCCTGCCCTTGCCTATCTCTGTTGTTATGCCCTGATCGTGCTTGGTCGGGGTCAGCACCGCGCCTGTCCGCACCCTCCTTGAGCGCTGGTCCTCGTCAAAGGCCCTCCACTCCTGGGTAGTGTCAATCATGCTCTCCTTTATGACGGCGCCACAGTTCTCGCAGACTGACTCTCCTCTTATATGGTCATAGCTTATATTGGTAGAACCGCATTCAGGACACCTTGGCCCTTCCCTTGGTTTTTTCACTCCGGGCATTTTCACTCCTATGTAGTGACTATTGGATTTTATAATTGCATTGTCCATTTATAAAATTATCGGTTGCGGATTATATAGCTTCAATTTGTGTTTTCCTTATTTATAAGCTTGATATGAAGGACGATAACGATTTCATGGGAAATCGCCTATGCTGTGCTGCTTCCTGATGAGGAGCCGCCTTTCTGCGCCTGCTTCATGCCGTAAAGGGTGCTTCTCATTCTCCT
>CAZPUZ010000113.1:0-2983 GCA_964589875.1 uncultured archaeon | reverse complement strand
ATGATACCTACAACCCCGGCGGCGGTAGCAGCAGTCCGGGCGGCGGAAGCGCTCCCGTTTTCAGTTGGATTAAGAACTACACGATAACACAAAACCAGCTTCGTTCCGGCCACATGGTTGGGCTCATGAGAAAGGAAAGGGTGTTCTTCACCCTGAAAGGTGTGAGGCACTATGCCGGCATAATCAGCATGAGGGCCACTTATCTGATAATGAACATATCATCGGATCCCATACAGATAAATCTCACCGAGAATTCCGAGAGGGAAGTGGACGTGGACTTTGACGGAGAGAACGACATAAAGATAAGCCTTGGGTTGATAGAGAACAACACAGCGAACCTGACATTCAAAGCCCTGGAAACCTCAGCGCCTCTTTCATGCCTCCCTGAATGGTCCTGCGACATCTGGGGCCCGTGTGTCAACAACACCCAGACAAGGGAATGTGTGGATATCAACAATTGCAACAGCACTCTCAACAAGCCGGCCGAGAAGGCTGCCTGTGGCGGGGCATATGAGTGCGTACCGAGATGGGAATGCACTGACTGGGGCATCTGCGTGAACGGAACGATAAACCGTGAGTGCATAGATGTCAACCAGTGCAATGAGACGCAAAGCAAGCCTACTGAATCAGAGCCATGTGCTGACTGGCTGCTGATAATCGTGCTGGTCATAATCGTTGCGGTGGTCGCTACTGTGATTGGATATCTCTCTCTGGCCGGGAGGAAGGGGTGTCATCATCTGCTCGGACATAGAGAATCAAGGAAGAGCAGGATAGTGCATCATGCCAGAAGAATCAAAAAGAGGATTCATAAGCCAAGGATAATGAAACACAAAGACAAACATAAGGTAGTGAAAAAATCACTGGACAGCAAAGAAAGGATAGCACATCTCCTGGAAAAGACGGACAAAGCCTTCCTTGAAGGCAAGGTAACCAAGGCCGAGTATGACAGGGTAATGGAAAAGATAAACAACCTCGGAAAGAAATGAGACTTATTTTTTAGCATTCAAACCAATTTATTCCTATGCAGATGAAAAGATTGCTTGACCGGATGAGGAAGAAGGTCACCCCGACACCAAGGGAGGACAGAGGGATACGGGACGTCATAAAGAGGTCTGTTGAGGTTACCAAGCACGTGATAAAGCCCCTGGGACTGGATTTCACTCTTGCAGGCTCCTTTATTAGGGACACATGGATGCCTGACAAGAAGGAATTCGAGATATTCCTGCTTTTCCCCGAGAAGACGTCAAGAAAGGATTTGGAGAAGAAAGGGCTGGAGACTGGCAAGAAGATTGTGCGGAAGATGGGCGGCATCTATATTGTTGCTTACGCGGAACACCCTTATGTCAGGGCGAGCATAGAGGGTTATGACGTTGACATAGTACCCTGTTACAAGCTGGAGTCAGCTACGAGCATAAGGTCCGCTGTTGACAGGACACCGTTCCACAACCAGTGGATAGGAAAGAACCTGACGGCTGGCATGTCAACCGAGGTCAGGCTCTTCAAGAGGTTCACGAAGACGCTTGGTATATACGGCTCTGATACGAGGGTGCAGGGCTTCTCAGGCTACCTGTGCGAGCTGCTCATCGTGAAATACGGCTCCTTTGAAAACATGGTCCGTGAAGCCGCCAAGTGGGAACCGGGCAAAGTGTTCATTGATCTGGAGGGCCATCATGGCGGGAAACCTCCTGCTAGGCTCATGAAGATCAGGTTCAGAAACCAGCCCCTGATAGTCATTGATCCTGTTGACCCCAACAGGAATGTTGCGGCAGCTTTCACGCCGGAGAACTTCGCCCGCTTCACCATAGCCTGCGAGCAGTTCATCAGGAAGCCGTCTGAAAGATTCTTCTTCCCGAAGCCGGAGAAAGTTGAAGCGGCAAAGATAAGGAGCATGATTAAGGAGAGGGGAAGCCTGTTTCTGGTCCTGTCCATGGAAAGGCCTGATGTCATTGATGATACTTTGTGGCCCCAGCTCAGGAGGACCGCGAGCCGGATTTCGGACATGTTGCGGGACAATGACTTCATGGTCATTGACTGGGACGTGCATTCAGACGAAGGCGGAATAAAGGGCAAGAAGGGTCAGTCCTTCATACTGCTGGAGATGGGTGTATGGAAGCTGCCTGCGGTAAGGAAGGTCACTGGCCCCCCCGTATTCATCAGGGACAGGGTAGCCGAGTTCAGGAAGAAATATGGGAAATCGGGCAGGGTATGGGTGGAAGGCGACAGGGTGGTCGCTGAGGTGAAGAGGGAGCATCTTGATGCCAGGAAGAAGCTTGAGGATGAGCTCGGGGAGAGCCTGAAGAAGCTGAAATCCAAGGGCATAGCGTCCCATGTCGCCAAGTCAATCAACAGGGACGGTTTCAGGATAATGGAGAACTCTGAAATAGCAAGGCTGGCCGGAAAGGACAGAGGATTCGGCCTTTTCCTTAAACACTACCTCGAGAAAGGCGTATGATTTTATTAGATTACCAGGTAGTTATTAATTAGATGGGATAGATGAACAATAAACTAAAACCAAACATATTTCTGATTTGTGCAGCGGTCTTAGTGGTTGTTGGCATCTTTTTGGCAAATATGGTGATTATCGGCTCTGGTGACATCTTCGGAATGGTTATGATTATTGATTCCACCAAGCCCGTAATCAATGTTGAATACCCCGCAACCGGCGGGATTTACGTCAATGTCTCCCAGATAAACTATAGCTTTGTTGAGGATAATCCGGACACATGCTGGTTCTCCAACAACAGCGGAACAACTAACCAGTCTTATGTCGCAATGGGAACCAACTTCACCGGATTAATATCGGTCAACGGAACCAATACGTGGACAGTCTATTGCAATGACTCTTACAACAATACCAATTATTCAGTTGTGATATTCATCAAGGACATAAATCCCCCTACGTTCGCCAATTTGAAGAATCTCAACAGAGACCAGAACGAATCCTTCAGCTATGATATCAACGCTTCCGATGCGCTTTCGAGCG
>CAZPUZ010000112.1:0-2984 GCA_964589875.1 uncultured archaeon | reverse complement strand
TCCTTTGGTTTTTCTTTGGGCACATACTCTTGCTTTCCCTGTTCTTTGGCTTTTTTGGCTGGTTTTCGTGCCTTCTGGTTGCGGGACTTGCCTGCGGCCGGCCTTACCCTGTGTTTGCTTTTTGCTTTTGCGGGCTTAATGTTTTTTGCCGTTTCTTTCACGGGCTTGGGCTTGAGGTCGGTCTTCTTGAGCTTTTCCCTTATCTTCTCCCTGAGGGTCGGCTCAGATTTCTTGACAGCTGCCTGGCCGCCCTCAACCATGATTATGTCGTCAATGCCTACTTTCTCTCCCATTGCTACCACCTAACTCCATTCCGGCCCTATACCGCCGGTACCAGCCTTCTGACCCTCTCACCCTCGGAATTCACCTTCTTGATGGGTTTTGTCTCGGGCATGGGCTGGCTGATGAATATCTCCTGGAAGAAATCCTGCTGCCTGCAGGCCACCTTTCTTTCGTTCTGAAGATATATCAGGGGGACAAACTTCCTTATCACTTCGTCCCTGTCCCATTTCTCAACGACCTCTGAAAAGCGAATCTCATCGCTTTTAATCTTGTTCATCATCATATTTATCCTTTCATAAAGCTTGTTTATCCTGTCCGTGATGTCGGACTCCTCTATCCTGATGAGCTTCCTGGCCTTTCTGGTCCGGGTCTGCCTCTTCTCCTGCACGTTGATGACCTTACGCAGCGCGAGAACCAGCTCGTTGGCTGTTATCTTCCTGCTTGAATACCTCTTAGGGGGCACGGATATGGGGTTGACCTCAAGGCTTGGGGCGCTCTGGTCTCCCTGGTCAATCTCCCCGCCCACTTCCTCAACACCCTCCTCATCGGGATTGGTCAGCCAGTCAATGAAGTGAAGGTGTTCTGACTTCATCCTGAGAAGGACAGAAGCGATTATGACATATTTGGCGGGTATCTTGAAGTCCAGCTCCTCCATCTTCTCCACATGGTTTATGAAGGTCTCTGAG
Organism: uncultured archaeon; assembly: GCA_964589875.1. Classification (GTDB taxonomy): domain Archaea; phylum Aenigmatarchaeota; class Aenigmatarchaeia; order QMZP01; family QMZP01; genus QMZP01. The sequence continues at coordinate 2,016 of CAZPUZ010000112.1, read as the reverse complement.
AGCTTGACTATGTCCAGATCCCACGGGTCCAGGCCTTCCCACGCGATGACCTTGTACAGCACCTGCTCCCATGACATCTCATTGGTTATGAGCTGCATGATGTCTTTTTCCTTCATATCCCCACCAGAGAACGAATCAAATCGTGTATTATTATTGTCACAGCCCGCTTTTATAGTTGCGAAAAAACAGAACCCGGAAAACGCTGTAAAATCAGTAATCAGATGAAGCCGCAGGATTCGCATGACTGGCATCCCATGATATCGGCACAGGACTTGGCCTCGCCACCGACCCTTATGCCCTCGGACAGCCATGAGAACGGCAAATCGCCGACCGAGTCGCATGCCGCCTGGCCCGTGGCAGCGCAGGCCGCCCGGGCCTCTACGAACGTCTCCACCTGCTCAAGCCCTGTGCTGAATATGCTGATTATGGTAAACGCCACAATCAGCAGCAGTATCAGGGCGATGGCAACCAAACGGCTTAATGGAAGCATATAAGAATTAATTGGTGGTGGTTGGTTTTATGTTTATCAACCGCCATTGTAGCAGCATACATCACCGCTGTTCGGGCAACTGCCTCCGGTACTGTAGCCTCCTGCCGCCTCGCATTCTGTTGGTGTCATGCACCCAGGGCTTACTGTACAATCGCCGCCGTTCCCGCCAGTAGCGCATGGACAAACGGCTCCAGAGTCTGCACATGACATGGTCTTGCCCTCGGAATCCCTTATGGTAGGCGTATTCCAAGTCAGCGGACACTGGTTTGTCGCGGCACAAGAAGCGGCTGCCTGCGACTCACAAACCGATTTGGCCTGGGCAATACCCCCTACCTGAGTCATGCCGGAGCCGAATATGGTTATGACTACGAGTGCTGTTATCAGTATAACTATAGCTGCCACGACGACGGTTAGCGTGATGTTCATGTTATAACCTCAAACCACTAACTTACATGCGCACCGGTAACATCTGTTGGGCATTTGTTATTGTTGCATTGGAAATCTCTAATTCCAAGCGCTGCTCCACAGGAGGTTAGCTGTCCATTCTTATCCTGCACGTTGTTGACGTTCCATGTCACGGGTGGCTGTCCCGTGGTCCTGCATGAAGTCTCGCACTGGGTTTTGCAGAAAGATTCCAATTCTGCCATGCTCCCCACATTGGTCATACCCGATCCGAATATAGTTATCACGACCAGCGCGGTTATCAGGATGACAATCGCGGCCACGACAACAGTCAAAGTAATATTCATTGAATCCTCCTATGATTGATTAGCTGTCCATTGCTATGTTTAATTTATTTATGTCAGAGCTCCCTTTTATATATTACCAGGAAGGCGGGTTCTTCTTATAAAGCATTAGGCCGTTGGACATGACCAAGATTGACGATTTCAAGTTCGGTGAGATGACCATAGACGGAAAGACCTACTACTCCGATGTCATGGTGTGGTGGGACGGGAAAGTGGAGCTCGTGGAGAAGCCTGAAAGGCACGAGCTCGGCATAAACGAGCTGGCCATGCTCATGCAGGGCGGCCCGGACATAATAGTCATTGGCAGGGGCGGAGAGAGCATTATCAAAATCCTTCCCGAGTTCAGGCAGGCATGCAGGGACAAGAAGATAAAGCTCTACTCAGACCCCACGCCCAAAGCTGTCGAGTTCTTCAACGGTCTGTGCGCGCAGGACAAGCATGTGGCCGCCTTCTTCCACATGACCTGCTGAACCAATAACAGATTATTGACGAAAGCGTTGATTATTAAGCTGATTTGTTAATTCTATGCCATGATAACGGTTCTCAGGCTGGGCCACCGCATTGAGAGGGACAAACGGCTGTCCACCCATGTCGCGCTCTCCGCAAGGGCGCTGGGCTGCTCGGCTATATTGTATAGCGGCGAGAAGGACGAAGTGATGGAAAAGTCAGTGAGCGACGTGGTTGCCAACTGGGGAGGACTTTTCAGCATAAAGCACGTGAGTGACTGGAGGAGGCAGATAAAGGATTTCAAGGGCATCACTGTCCATCTGACCATGTACG
>CAZPUZ010000111.1:0-2986 GCA_964589875.1 uncultured archaeon | reverse complement strand
CCTTGTCGTCCTTTGCGAGCCTCCTCTTCTCCGCGGTTTTCCTGGCAAGCTGCTCTATCCTGGGTCCTGCAGGAAATCCGATGCCAGCACCGCGGCCGAACTTGTCCAGCGCGTTGCCAATGCCCACGTCCATGGTCTCCCCGAAGCACCTGTACCTGCCGGATACGTAGCCAAGCACCTGGGTGTTGGCTCCTGAAACGTAGAGAGTTATAGGGTCTTTGAGGCCGGTTTTGAGCCTGCCTATCTCAATGTGCGCGATGCAATGATTTACTCCAATCACGGGCTTTTTGGTGCTCTTCCCGATTTCATATGCAAAATTTAATCCTTTGTGCAGGCACGGCGCAAGTCCCGGAGCCTGCGAGAATGCGATTAACCCAATGTCGTCCATCCCAATATCAGCTTCCTGAAGGGCCTTCTCCAGCACCTTGTCCTTCACATCCTCGTGGTGCTCGGCTGCCTTGACCGGGTGGATGCCCCAGCCCTCCGGCGGCCTGTACATGTCCGTGACATTGGCCAGGACATTGCCCCTACCGTCCATTATCCCGATGCCGAAGCTGTGCGCGGTTGATTCTATCCCGAGGCATATCATGCTTATCAAAAAATAATAAGAATCCCGGATTTAAAGACATAACAAGTGATGGTATGCCGGAGAAAGCCAAGATAATCGGTATTGAACAGGTCACCCACGATGTCAAGAAGTTTACGGTTGAGAAGCCCAAGGGCTTTGTTTATGAACCGGGGCAGGCATGTGAGCTTGCGATAGACCAGCCCGGCTGGACAGATGAGGCCCGTCCCTTTACCATGACTTCCCTGAAGGCCTGGGACATGCTGGAATTCATCATCAAGGCATATCCTGAGCATGACGGAGTGACCAAGAAGCTCCATGAGCTGGATACAGGGGACTTTCTGCTGGTTCATAATGCCTTCGGCACCATACAATACAAAGGTCCCGGCGTCTTCATTGCCGGAGGCGCGGGCATAACACCCTTCATCGCCATGTTCAGGCAGTTGCAGGCAGACAGCAAGCTGGAAGGGAATATGCTCATATTCGCCAACAAGACATCCAAGGACATAATCCTGAGAGAAGAGCTGATTGATGTGTTCGGCCAGGGACTGGTGCTGGTTCTTTCCAAAGAGGATGCGGAGGGGTACGAGCATGGCAGGATTGACGGAAGCATGATAAAGAAACATGTCAGGGATTTCTCTCAGCATTTCTATGTATGCGGCCCGCCTGCCATGAACGATGCCGTTCTGAAGGTCCTCAGGGAGCTGGGCGCCAGGCCGGATTCCCTGGTGTTTGAGGGCAAGCAGTAGTGGCACTGTTCCCATTTTCAGTGTCCAACCAATAAAAAACTTGCCTGCAAATAATGCAACGGGGAAGATGGCAATATCCTTGGTTTACAGGAGCGGCAGGCCAAATGACGGCTTCATGGACCTTGGCTTTTCTACTTTTGACCTTACACATGCGGGACAGGAGAGCCATTTCATGGCTGTCTCTGACGGCAGGGAGATATCAAGGGTGTACAAGAACGGCTTCATAAACGTTGCAGAGCTTGAGCAGGGGCCTGAGGGATTCGTGGGCGTGGGGAGGACCAGTTCAAAGCCCGGCATCAGGCCGACCTTTGGTTATTCCTCCAGCATGAGGAATTTCTGCGTAGCGTTTGACGGCTACCTTTTCAATGGGAATGAGCTCAGGGAAAAGATGGGCGGGACAGACGATGCTGATGTGGTGGCGAGGTTCGTGGCCGACGCTGATGGGTTTGAGAAGGGCATGGAGAACCTCGCCAACGAAGCCAGGGGCCATTATTGCGTGAACATGGTCACAGAGAAAGGAGGGGCATACTCTGCGGTAAGCCCCATGATGGTGAGGATACTGAGTTACGGTCATGGAGAAAGGGGCAGCGCTGTGGTGAGCGAATCAAGGGCGCTGAGCCACATAGGGATGTTTCTTCAAAGGGATCTTGAACCCGGAGAGATAGCCGAGATAGGACCGGAAGGAATGGAGACTCTCAAGCACCTTGGCGGCAAGAGAAGAATTTGCTCGTTTCTGTGGCCTTATTATGCCATGCCGGATTCCGTGATACAAGGAATCCCGGCGGCCCTTGTCAGGCAGAGGATAGGCAGATGGCACGGCAGGCAGGATGACGGCGAATATGACATTGTCTGCCCGGTGCCTGATTCAGGGAAGGTGTACCCTGAAGGATATTCCGAGCAGGCGGGCGCACCTAACAGGGAGGCACTCAAGAAGTACCCTTTCGCAGGAAGGAGCTATGACAGGCCAGACCAGCAATACAGGGACCTGATTGCCAGCCTTAAGATAACAGTAATCCCGTCACTGGCCGAGGGCAAAAGGATAGTAGTGATGGACGATTCCGTGAGGAGAGGCACACAGCTTGTCAAGGAAGGCGGCCCGGTAGACCTCCTTAGGAAGGCTGGGGCCAGGGAAATCCATCTCAGGGTATGCAGCCCCAGGAATCTCGCTTACTGTAGGTGCAGCCCCCCTGACAACGGCGGCTATCATGATGATGAACTGGCAGCCAACAATTTCGGGACAGACCAGAAACTGGCGGACCATCTGGGCATTGACAGCGTGAGATTCATTGATATTGACCCTTTCGTTGATTCGATAATTGAAGGCAGCGACCTGACACGGGATGACCTTTCACTGGGCTGCTATACCGACGACTTCGGCTATCTTGAATGATTTAAATACAAAAGCACAAATAGTATCATATGCCTGTGAAAACAGCAAACGGAACTGACGTGGTTCAGATTATCTCAGGCATTATTATATTCTAGTCCCGCCTGTGTTTTGTCTGGCGGGAGATGTTTGTCATGTCCTATTCCAATCTCTCTTCGGGTTATGAAGATGTTCCTGACAGCGTCAGGAAGTATCTGGACATGGACGGCTTCGGGAAGATTGCAGAGGCGGTTGGCGAGATGGAAAGTACAGGCGAATGCGGCCTTGGACTCTATCCGATGTGCA
>CAZPUZ010000110.1:0-2992 GCA_964589875.1 uncultured archaeon | reverse complement strand
CCGGCCCCACCCACTCCAAGCAGCACCTTGAGGATTTCGACCAGCAGATAAAGGATTACCTCTCAAATGGCAAGGGCATACTCGTGATAAGGGACATGGGAGCATATGATGCGGCTGCCAATTACACCGTCCGGAGCATCTTCGGCGTTGGCTGGAACAGCACGCTGCCGGATTCCAATGCGTTCAGCATACCGGCAAACCTATCCCAGCCGGGTTCTTCCATCTTCACATTCAGGCAGTACATGTACAACATCCCCAATACAGTTACTAAGAGAAAGGTTCCTGAAACCTATGTATTTCCCGACCTGCTCTCACCCCAGGAGCACATGGTGACCTATGATTCCGTGGGGTCTGTCTGCGCCCTCGCCGGGGACGGCGACGAGAACAGGAACTGCGGGCTCGTCCTTAACCCGGGAGCCATCAACGACAACGGCAGGACGGCGTGGTTATCCTATCCTGAGAGCGGCAACCTTGATACCGCAGTGAACCAGGTCCTGCTGAAGAGCCTTGTCATGTGGCTTCCGGGTGAGAGCTACCATGTCATGGGCAGCGGAACAGGCAACCCTTCCACATCAAGCTTCTTCAAGATGATGGGCCCTGCTGGGCTTATCGGCTACTGGGAGATGGACCAGTGTCCTGGTACCATATCATATGACTCGTCGCTCTACAACAACCACGGCGATGAGATTGGAAGCGTGGTCTGCGACTCGGGTATCGTGAATACCGCTTCCCTCCTTGACGGGGGATATATAGAGGTCAGCGATTCCACCATATTGTCCAGCATCTACAAGGGATTCACAGTTGAAGCATGGCTCAACGCCACTGACCTCTCAATGATGGGAGCAACCAGATATCCCGTGATTTCAAAGGGCGGCAATACGGTTTATGTTCACAGCAGCGGCATGGTGGGCTCTGAATGGAGATTCACAGATGGCAGCACGTGCTCCCTTAATTCAACAACGGTCTTCGGGGAGGGTGAATGGCATTTCGTGGCTTACGTCTTCAACGGCACGCGTTTCAGCGTCTATGTTGACGGCAACATGGTTCCGGACAACTATGTTGACTGTGGGGCCGGCAAGATACTCAATGCGAGCGGGACCCTTGACATAGGCAGGCTATTCTATGGCAAGCTCGACAATATGGCTGTCTATAACAGGCCTCTGTCAGCGAGGCAGATAGCAAGCCATTGTGACTATCCTGAGCAGTTCATGTTCTTCCCTGTTGAGGTCTCGCTTTCCATCAGCAGCGTATACTGAATCCAAAAACCTTGCAGCGCCGTTTCAGCAGCTTTCGCCTGCATGCTTTTTAAGCAACGCCTCTTATGATGTTGTATGGCATTCTTCAAACGCCAGAATGAAGGCCCGATAAGGGTGAGGACCCCTCGCAATGGCGAGCTGCTGGGCGAGATAACAGCCCTTCTTGGCGCTAGCAGGTTCAAAGTGAGTTGCAAGGACGGAAAGGAGAGGGTCTGCAGAATACCCGGTAAGTTCAGGAGAAGGCTAAGACTCAGTGCCGGTGACTGGGTGCTGATCACACCCTGGGACATTGAACCTGACACAAAAGGCGATATTGCGTGGATTTACACGCGCACGCAGGCCCAGTGGCTCAAGAACAAGGGATTCATCTGATTCTGATATTATGCCCATAAGGGAACTACCCATTCCGGAGAAAAGGAAATCGGCACTGATAGGGAAGCAGGGAAGGGTAAAGAGGAGCATAGAGAAGGCTACCGGGACGGTTGTTGAGGTGGATGATTCCGTGGTCATTAAGGGGCCTGTGGAAGGTCTTCTGAAGGCGGAGAACGTTGTCAGTGCCATCTCGCGCGGTTTTGAGCCTAAGGTGGCCAAGAGACTCCTTGACGAGCAGTGCCAGCTGGAAATAATCTCACTCGAGAAGGAAACCGAGAACACACGCAGGAGGCTTTTCGCTCGCGTCATAGGCCGGAATGGGGAGTCAAAGAGAATTATTGAGAAGGAAACAGGTGCCAGCATATCGGTCTACGGCAAGACGGTATCCATAATAGGCTTCCCGGAAGAGTTGGATGCGGCCCAGCGTGCTGTTGAGGCCCTCCTGAAAGGCAAGAAGCACGGATACGCATACAGGCAGATGAAGTGAGCAATTGCATGGGTTAACTTTATATACGGTCCAATCCAATTTTAAGGTAAGGAGTGAATGACTGTGTATTCTACCAACACCAGTGAAACCGGTTTTTCAAGCTCCGAAGATCCACCGCCTGGTGAATACAGTTGCGATCATTTGAGCAGTCTCTGGAGCGCGGAGACCACAAAGCGAATGGATGACCTGAAAACCGGTTATAGAGGAAAGTTCTGAAGCAAAACAAAAAGGAAGCGAGCTTTCCCTTCTTTTCATTTTTTTAGCTCTGGCTCTTCTTCTCAAAAATAGTGTATCCGCAGCGCCCGCAGTACTGCCTTCCCTTGTGAGCTGCCAGCCATGTGCCCTGCCCGCATCTCGGGCAGTGCTTTGACGTCCTCTCAAGCTTTCCGCCTTCCGTCTTGTAGTACTTGTGGGTCTTTGTGTTCTCGTGCTTGCGGCCGCTTCTTGTAGTCTTGCCTCCCTTCTTCTTGGCTTTTGCCGCGGCCTTTTCATTTTCTGCCATAAATATCACTTCTCTGCTTTCTCCTTCTTTCCCGCATCCCCGGGCTTCTCATCGGGCTTGTCCTTGTCCGCATCCTTGGACTCGTTGGGGGGACTGGCTTCCGGTTTTGCGGGAGCTTCCCCGGCGGGCTTGCCTTCCTCACCCTTCTTCATGAGCTTCATCCTTATCTTCATCTTGTCCATCTTGGCCTTGGGCACGTCTTCCTTTTTCTGGTAAACCAGTACCTTAATCTTTGAGGAGGCCGAACCGGCTTCGCTGAATATCTTGTCAACGATGACACAATCGTCCTTCGCCTTGAAGTGCTTGCTGACCTGGCTGATTATGTCCTTCCTCGTGGGCGTGGGCTTGCCTGCGTGCTCTATCCTGAGCCATGCT
>CAZPUZ010000109.1:0-3009 GCA_964589875.1 uncultured archaeon | reverse complement strand
AATATTTTATAACTTTTGGAGGATTGATATGCCGATAATCGGGATGACCCTGAAGAAGATTGAGGCGAACAGGAAGAAGCCGATAACCGGGGAGGTCAAGGTGAACTCAACCCCGGAGATAACAGGAGCAAAGGAAGTTGATGTCGCGACGCTTGACAAGAAGGCCGTTGACATGTCCTTTGACCTGACCACCAAGTACGAGCCTGAGATTGCCGAGATCAGGATAAGCGGAAGCGTGCTTTTCCTTACAGACAACACCAAAGAGATAATGGAGCAGTGGAAAGACAAGAAACGCCTGCCGGAGAAGACATCCATTGAGGTGCTGAACTACCTTTTCAGGCACTGCCTTCTAAAGGTGGCGAACATGGCCGACGAGCTCCAGCTTCCGCCACCTCTTCAGCTGCCCAGGGTAAAGGAAGCCAAGTCCGGCTAGTTTCTAGGCGCCAGAGCTTCCCAGCATGAGGAAAGCCACAAGGAGAACACCCAGTATTATCAGTATGATTATTGACTTTCCTGAGGAGAACACGAATTTGGCGAGCGCGAACACTACGAGGCCTATGACTATCATGCCCAGCACGATGCCCCCGGGACCTGACGACAGCACGGGGTCCATTGAACCCATAAAATCAATGAAAAGCTCCATCATGCCGTGCATGGTTGATATGACGTTGCTTATCAGCAGTATCACCATCTCAAACAGCACGGATAAAGCGGAGGAGGCCATGATAATTGTTGGCTTGAAAAGTAATAAGCTTGTCATCCACCAAGAAAGCTCGCCAGCTTGGACTGTCCCGTGCCCACACTGGCCTTCTTCAGCTTGCTGATGGCGGAGTCAACCCTTTCCTCGGAGAAATCATGGTCGTCATGCATCAGCTTCTTAAGCTTCTCCGCGTCCATCTTGCCCTGCTTCACATCATCAGCATTGATCTCGTCAACCGGGGGGTTCCTGAAGAAGTCAAATACCTGCTCCGGTGGGTTGTCAAACTCCCAGTTCACATGGCTGATGGCAGAGTCCATGTCCTTGTACTGCCTCACCAGGTCCAGGGCCTTCTTCGGTCCTATGCCCTTTATACCGCCCGGGTTGAAATCCGTGCCCACGAGCATGCCCAGCACGATGAGCTGGTCCTGGCTTATGCCCAGGCCATCAAGGACGGCGTCCAGCTCAACAAGCTCCGGCACAATCTCTATGTATTTCTCCTTCCTGGGCACCTTCCTTTTGCCTGTTATTGTGAGGTTCCTGACGAACCTCGTTGACCCGAACATCAGCGAATCCCAGTCCTGGCTGGCCGTGCTCCATGACAGGCCCTTCCTTACCATATGAGCGGCCTGGGCCTCGCCCTCGCATGGAGCTTGGACCCACGGTATGCCCATGGCGTCCAGCAGCTTCTTGGCCTCCTTAATCATGTCATCCGTGAGCTTTGATGCCTGCTGTGAGTACCTGCGCACAGCCTCGTAATCCTTCTTCTCAACCGCCTCCTGCCACTTCTTCATGGCTTCCTCCCGTATCTTCCTTCTTTCGTCAGTGGTCTTCCTCTTGAATTCCGGCGGCTTGCCATCAAAGACATAAACAGGCTCTATGCCGCTCTCTATCATCCTGGTTGTCCTGTATAGAATGCCGGACAGGTGGGACGTCACCTGTCCCCTGGAATCCCTGAGCGGCTCGCCCGTCATTCGGTCCCTGATTATGCTCAGGAACTGGTACATGGTATTGAAGGCATCTATGGCTATGTTTTTGCCTGCGAGGTCCTGGAAGCCAACGGGCCTCGCGCTCTGTACCAGGTCAGTCAGATTCACTCCCATGGGATAATCTTGCCGTCTCTTATTAATACCTCTTTCGCTGCAGCGTTGCCTGTGTTAATGTTTTAAATCATCGGAACAAGACTTAAGCAGTGATACGAATGCCGGAAAAGACTCCAGTCGGAGAGGTCACGCACTACTTTGCCAATATAAGCGTCGCTGTGGTCAAGCTGTCGGACAGCGTAAAGGAGGGGGACATGCTGCTCTTTGAGGGTGCGACCACCAGCTTTGAGCAGAAGGCGGAATCCATGCAGATCGAGCACAAGGAAATCAAGGAAGCCGGGAAAGGCGACGCCATCGGCATGAAGGTCAAGGAACGTGTGAGGGAAGGCGATATGGTATTCAGGATAACGTCCTGATTGCCCGGAAAACTGATACACCGCCTCCTTTAGCAGGGCATTCTCAGGCCTGTCCACGGATTTAAGGCGGCAAAGTGATAATTGTAATATGGAGCGGATAATCTATCTGGGGCTTCTGATAATATTCTTCTCCATGATTTCAGGCCTCATCATGTTTGACAACTTTTCCTCTATGATATTCTCATGCGCCGATGCCGCCTGCGACTCTTCGAGCGTATTCTTCTACACACTGTTCGGCTTCTTCATAATCGGGGTCTTCGTGATGGTGGACTTCTTCATCTGCCTCATGATGATAAGGCAGGACCCATGGAAGTCCAGACAAGCTTATAAGAAGGCTGAGACAAAGAATGTAACAGGCATGCTGGAAAGCCTGGAAAAGGAATACAGGGACGTGCAGAACGCCAGGGACGAAGCCGAAAAGAGCTATTACAAGGGCAATTTTGACACCCAGACCTTCAAGAAGATGCTGAACAGTTATGACCAGCGCATGATTGAGATAAGGTCCAAGATAAACAGCGCCAAGAAAAGCAGGAAGGCATCAGACAAGAGCAAGCCGAAGGGTGAGAAGTCATGAGAGTCGCTACAGGGATTCCGGGTTTTGATCGGCTGATATCGGGCGGGTTTGAGGAAGGCACGACCAACCTGGTCAGTGGTGAGACCGGGGCCTGCAAGTCAATATTCTCCATGCAGTTCCTCTACAACAGGGCCGTCAACTATGACGAGACAGGATACTACATAACAACAGAGGACGGCATAGGCTCAATCTACAAGCAGGCCGAGGTGTTTGGCTGGAAGCTGAAGGAGTCTCCTCTGAAGGAGAAGTTCAAGATAATCAAGCTGGAACCCTACAACA
>CAZPUZ010000108.1:0-3037 GCA_964589875.1 uncultured archaeon | reverse complement strand
CAAGGAACCTCCCCGCCGACTGCCCCCCTCCATCGACGACGCCACCACCGCGGAATGACGGAAAGAGAGGTCCGCCCCCTCTTTCCGCGCCGCAACCGGCTCCTCCGAAGGAAAATGCGCTAACCTCGGCTGTCCCCGCAGCAGTAAAATGAAACTGGAGGGTCGGCGGAACCCAATGCTGCAGACGTGGAAGGGGAGTCGGCGATGCCGGGGCAGATCAGGTTGGGGCGCCTGTTCGGACTGCCCATCCGGGTGGACTGGACGTGGTTCATCGCGCTGTTGGTGATAGGCGGCGGCCTGGCGTTCCTGATGTACTTCAGCGGCCTCCAGCTAACCACCGCAGGCAGGGCTGCTTTCCTGCACAAGACACTCCCGGTATTCGCCGGTGTCTTCGCAGCACTGCTCCTCAAGGAGAGGATGCCGAGAAGGCACTGGTACGCCCTGCTTGTGATGCTCATCGGCGCTTTCATGATATATTTCTCTAACATGCCTCCAAGCGCATGGTGGTCCAATCCGGGTCTTGGCGACCTGCTGGTCATAGGCGCTACTGCGCTCTGGGGCCTGGAGAACGTCATAGCAAGGAAGGTCATGAAGGAGGGCGAGAGCAATCTCGTCGTCAGCTTCAGCAGGATGTTCATTGGCTCGCTGATACTTTTCGGCACTGTCGTGCTGCTTGGCAGGATTGACGTACTGCTCAGCCTCACAGGTACCCAGATAGCCAACCTGTTCATCTCTGCGGGAATGCTTTTCGGCTACGTGTTCTTCTGGTACTGGGCAATAAAGAACATTGAGGTAAGCAGGGCAACAGCTTTGCTCCTGGTGGCCCCGGTGATATCCCTCGCACTTGGCATGTGGTGGTTCGCTGAGCCGCTTCCGGCCATGCAGGCAATCGGCTCTGTGCTGATACTCATTGGCGGTTATGTGGTCGTGAAGGCAAAGGGAGTTGCCCGGAGAATGGAAAGCGGGGTCTAACTTTTTAAATTTATCGCATTAGCATGCACGAGCAACTATATCTGCATATGGACACAGAAACAGGCTGGACAGGCCGCGTACATGACATACAGCAGCTGGTCCTAGCGGGAGGAAAGGAGGAATACATATCAGTGGATATGCCAAAAAGCTTATAAACCAGATGCCTCTACATTTAAATACGCCTTCTAGCAATTAATTAACCAAGTCAATAATGCTAGTTGAAGCAAAAAACACAGCAAACCGTGATTGGTCATGTACAAGATTCTGACTGTTGAAGAGAAGATAAGGGTTCCCCCTTCCAAGTTTGACCTGGACGCCGAGGCTGCAATAAAGCAGAGCCTTGAGGAGAGATGGGAAGGCCTGATGGAGAAGGATACAGGCATCATACTCTCAGTGATATCAGTCAACGATGTCGGGGAGGGGAGGATACTCCCGGGCGACGGGGCCATATACTATGACGTGACGTTTGACATACTCACGTACAGCCCTGAGCTGCACGAGGTCGTGAAGGGATTCATCATTGATGTCACGGAGTTCGGGGCATTCGCCCGCATCGGGCCTCTTGACGGCATGATACATGTATCCCAGATAATGAATGATTTCGTCTCATATGACCAGAAGAACGCCACCTTCAACGGCAGGGAATCAAAGAGGGTGCTCAAGGAGAAGGACAGTATAAGGTCAAGGATAATATCGGTTTCTTTGTCATCCAAGCAGTACAAGATAGGCCTCACAACCAGGCAGGCAGGCCTCGGTGCGGAGAGCTGGATAGCCGCGGAGAAGAAGTCACGGACAGCAAGGCCGGCCAAAGGCAAGGCGGAGGGCAAGAAGGGCAAGAAATAGGTGTAAGCATGTCAGTGAAGGAAAAGGTTTGCAGGGATTGCAGGCTGTTTGTCAAGGAATCCGTATGCCCGCTCTGCAAGCAGTCAAAGTTCTCAAGAAGCTGGAAGGGTATAGTAGTCATCAACAACCCCAACGAGTCCGAGATAGCCAAGGTAATGGGTTTCACCGCACCCGGAAAATACGCCATATGGGTCAAGTGAGCCGGGCGACCACCGCGTTTATTCACAGAGGATAATCATCCAGTTCTTTTCTCAGGTTGTGGAGCAGCTTGCTGAATGCCACCATCTTCTCATTCTTGCACAGGGAACCGTTCTGTCCGGCACCCACTATGACGCTCCTGGCTGAGACACATCCTTCTTCAGTCCCCAGAAAGATGTCATACCTGCTTCCGGACCCTTCCCTGCCCCTGTTAATGTAACCGAAAAATATGAGGGCCGGGGAGCCTTGACCAGCCCTCTTTGATAATGCGACTGTTGAGCAGTCCTGAGAAAGGTACTGCTCCCATCCATTATCAACATGACCCATGCTCCGGGGTATCCTGCTCTCGACATCCTTACCGTCAATCGGCGACATGGACTGATAATGCTGGAAATCAGAAACAGGCCCGGGTATCTCTGAGACATCTATGGGTTCGCATTTGAAGAGGCACCCATAATCTCCTGCCAGCATGTCGACCATCTCACCGAGATCACCCGCCTTGAATGTTTGATAAATACGACCGCCTCAATTTCATAACTATAATAGAATTCTGAGAAAACATATATATAGATATCTGAACAAATATGATATAATTATACCACATTTTGATAAAATGAAAAATAATCCAAGGTCGCTGGACAAGCAGGAGGTTGAGATAGTCAGAGAGCTGATTAGGAACCCCAGGCTCAGCGACAACCGCATCTCCAAGAAGACGGGCATACCTGTCATGACCGTGAACAGGAAGCGCAAGCGGCTTGAGAGGGAGAAGCTGCTCAGATATTACGTGTCCATTGACAAGGGCGAGTTCGGGCTGCACATATTCGGCGCCAAGAAGGCATACATCATCATGTTCAGGATGGGCATCACCCGGCAGAAATACATCAAAGCGCTGGAAGAGGATCCCATGTGGAGGATGCTCAACTCCAAGTTCATCTCGCAGGCATACCTCGGCGACAAGGATGGCCATCTTGCGCTCTTCATCATCCTTGATGCGCCCGGCAGGGAGGATCTCGTGGAGGAGTTC
>CAZPUZ010000107.1:0-3051 GCA_964589875.1 uncultured archaeon | reverse complement strand
ACTTGTCGTAGTATATATAAAAAAATGGATGGAAGATTAAAATGAAAAATAAAGTCCGGGGATTGCTAATCCCCGTCTCGGTTTGACTACGGCTTCCTTGCGATGTTGTAAACCGCTTTGAGCGCGACTACAAGGGCTGCCGGCGCCACGAAAGCTGCTATGTTCTGCACGATATATGACAGCACCATGCCAATGTATGGTATAGCTGAAAGGTTCGCCGTACCGACCGCCATGAGAGCGATAGCCGCAACCAGGAATGCCTGGACTTCCTTGTCGCCGATGTTGAGAAACCCTATGATAAGGCCAAGCACCACCAGCAGAAGCGTTATGTAGCCGGCGTACATGACTACCATGCCCGCAGCAAGCCCTGCGATTATAGCTACAAGAACGCCAAGGATAAAGGCCCATCCACCTACTCTTTGGTCAACCATATTTTACCTCCCTCCCCTTCATTAAACAAGAAAAGCGATACAGGGGACTTCACTGGTATATATGTTTGGTATCGCTTCAATATAAATCATATTCGACAATCAGCGTAAAACATGCGTTTTTCACCATTTCAGGAAGAACCTGAGCAGCAGATAAACGAAGCCTCCCCACCACAGGATGGTCGCGCCCCAGAATATCGCGCCCGTAGAGGCCTCAATGAGGGCGCCGCATACCACCGAGAAGACGGAGAACATGAGTATGAAGGTCGCGTCAATGACCACCCTTCCAAGTATGTCGGAGCCGTGTCTCCTTATTATGGCCGCGGATATCAGGCCACCGGCCAGAGCCGCCGAAACGTAGGCCGCTATCTCCGGCACCCCGTGCATCACATAGAGAGATGACAGTGTCGGGATGTCAAATATGTGCCTGGCGTCTTTGGCTATGGCAACCCCCAGTATGGAGGCGTTCCATACTATGATAAAGACCGCACCCGCGCCGAAGATGAAGGAGAATATGAACGAGAACATCATCACGTTCAGGTTGTTGGTAAGTATGGGGGAGAAGTAGGGGCTCAGTCCCGTGGCAGCTCCGGTCATGCCGCGCATCTGGTTTATCTTGGACACCTGGACCACGAAGGCGTCCTTGGCTGCTATCTCTGTCCCGAAGACACCGCCCCAGACACCAGGCAGTATGAGATACCAGAAAGCGAAAGCCAGCGTGACCCCGGCGAAGAAGAACAGAAATATCATGAAGTCCCTGACATGCCTCTCCCAGAACTGCGTCTCATGGTAATGTCTCTTTATATCCTTTTCCTCTGCATCCTCCTCCTTCCGTATGAGCATTGTCACGAAGAAGATGGAAGGTATTATGGTGAACAGCACCGAGAATATGCCCGTGAGATTGACGCTGATGCCTGAGACGCTGACATGGAACCACAGCTGGGTGCTGACCAGTATGGCCACGCTCGAGATTATGAATCCCCAGACGAAGACCATCCACGGCCTCCTGCTGACGCCGCTGTAAGTTACTATTGACTCTAGCACCTTCACACCCGCATTGATTTATTATTGCCGCTGTCCCATATTTATTTGCGAAAATCGCCGGCTGTCTCATATATTTAAGAGTTCATGGACATATAATATAACAATTCTTGGAGACGCCAACGGATGACCGGCCTTCAAGTTAGTGGTGCACGCTTGCGGTTTGCGTCATTGCAGGCCCATAGCATCCAGCGTTGCGGGGATATCACATGGTAAAGCTTGAGAAAATCGTTTTGCAGGGATTCAAATCATTCAAGAGAAAGGTATCCATACCAATTAACGACGGCTTCTCGGTCTTCACCGGCCCTAATGGTTCGGGAAAGACCAACATCTCCGACGCCATCTGCTTCGTCCTGGGCAGGACTTCGGCCAAGTCCCTCCGGGCTCCCAAGGCCGAGAACCTGATCTTCCACGGCAGCAAGTCAAAGCCTGCTTCAGACTATGCCATGGTCATGCTATACTTCAACAACAAGGACAGGACACTGCCCCTGGATGAGGACGGCGTTTCCGTCTCAAGGAGGATAAACAAGAAGGGCGTGAGCACATACAGGATAAACGGCAAGGTGGTTACCAGGCAGCAGATTGTTGACATACTGTCACGGGGGCACATGCACGCCGATGGCCACAACATCATACAGCAGGGTGACGTCAACCAGATAGTGGAGATGGACGCGGTAGGCAGGAGAGAGATAATTGACGAGATATCCGGCATCAAGGAATATGATGAGAAGAAGGCCAAGGCCGGCAAGGAGCTTGAGAAGGTGGCGGACAAGCTTCAGGAAGCCACCCTTCTGCTGCAAGAGAAAGAGAGCATAATGAGCAAGCTTGAGGGCGAATACAACAACGCCGTGAGGTTCCAGAAACTCAGCGGCGAGATTGAGAAGATACAGGCCGCCATAATATGGAACAGTTACACCAAGAGCGAGGAGGACATGAAGCAGGTTGACAAGGACCTGTCTGAGAAGGAAGCCGGCCTGAAGAAGGTTGAGGCCGAGATAAAGACTTATGATGATGCGCTGCTGGCGGAGGAGAAGAGGCTGGGGGAACTGACCAAGGACATCATGAGGGCGTCAGACCAGATAGAGGCCAGCAAGAAGCTGGCCAGGCTAAGGGCCGAGATAGAGTCCAAGAGGGACAGGGTGGATTCCAACAGCAGGGAGATTGAAAGGCTCCAGTCAATGGTTGAGAAGCTGCAGTCCATAGAGGGCCGCTCAAGCCCGGCAATAAAGGCAGTAAGGGACTTCAGCGGTGTGGAAGGCACGGTTTCCGAGCTGATAAAGGTCCCCGGAGATTACAGGACCGCGGTGGAGGTGGCCGCCGGGGCCAGGCTGAACGATGTGATCGTGGACACCAATACCACCGCAGTCAAATGCGTCAAGCATCTAAAGCAGAACAAGGTCGGCAGGGCGCGATTCCTTCCTCTCAACAAGATACATCCCTATCCGTCAAAGCATCTGCCGGCGGGGGCCATCGGCTGGCTGTCTGACCTCATCAAGTTCAAGCCGCAGCACGGCGCTGCCATCAGGTACATATTCGGCACTACCGCAGCTGTCCAGGACATTGATGACGCCAAGAGGATAGG
>CAZPUZ010000106.1:0-3082 GCA_964589875.1 uncultured archaeon | reverse complement strand
AGGTGGAGTCAATGACCAGACGGGATGCCTTGACCTGCGATACCTCTTCCATTAACACGGAGGAGAGGTTGTTGACCTGGGCGGGGTCGTGATATATTATCTTGCATAACCCCTTCTTCTCGTACTTTGCGAAGTCCCAGCCGAAACCCATTGCATCTTCCACTATGTCGCTGGTGCTCTCCCCCATGGTTATGTAAACGCATGTCTCCCCGGCCTGCAGCCCGTTCCACAGGTATTGGAGGCAGAAGATGGTCTTGCACGTGCCGGCGGCCCCCGAAACCATGTTCACGGAGCCCTTGACAAGGCCGCCGTCAAGCAGCCCATCCAGGCCGGGAATGCCCGTCTTCAATCTCGCTATCATGATATAATATTATCATGGACGTCTTAAAAAGCGTTAATGCTTAAAAGACAGAAACCAATCTAATGTAGGTATCATGGCCGCTGACATAAAGGTCCTGCTGAATGAAAAGAAGGAAGAGATAGACCGGACCCTGGAGAAATATCTGCCGAGGAAGCTTGACAATGCCGCACTTGGCGAGATATTCGGCAAGGCCACATACGCTTATGATGAAAAGGCGCTGACAGATGCACTGTCAGTACCAATATGGGATTTTCTTGACCGGGGAGGCAAGAGGTTCAGGCCTGCCATATTCATGCTGGTCGCCGAGGCCATGGGGGCCGACCTTGAGAAAGCAGGGGATTTTGCAGCGGTCGTTGAATTCGCCCACGAGGGCAGCATAATGATTGACGACATTGAGGACATGGGAGAGCTCAGGCGCGGGAAGCCGTGCACGCACAGGGCTTTTGGCGAGGACATGGCCATCAATGCCGGCAACTTCATGTATTTCCTGCCCGCGAGGATACTCATAAGCAATCGCAGCAACTACGACGGCAAGACCATACTGAGGGCATGGGAGGTATTCGGGCAGGAGATGATAAACATCCATGCCGGCCAGGCCATGGACATATACTGGCACAAAGGAGGCCAGGAAGAGATAGGAGAGGACGAATATATGCAGATGTGTTCCTACAAGACAGGTTGTCTGACAAGAATGGCAGCCAAGCTCGCTGCGGTCTTGTCGGGGGCGGATGACATCAGGACGGAAAGGATAGGGAGGTTCGCTGAGAGGCTGGGTGTTGGCTTCCAGATACAGGACGATGTTCTCAGCGCCAGCAGCTCGGACTTCCAGGACAAGAAAGGATACGGGGACGACGTGACAGAGGGCAAGCGAACGCTGATAGTCATACACGCACTTAAGCATTCAGATGAGAAGGACCGGAGGAGGTTGCTGGAGATATTGGGGATGCATACCCGGGACAGGGGGCTGATAAAAGAAGCGCTGGATATCCTGCAGAAGAACGGCTCTGTGCAATACGCAAAGGAGAAGGCGAAGCATCTGGTGAAGAAGGCATGGAAGGACGCCGATGCTGTCCTCCCGGAAAGCGAGGCCAAGCAGAAGCTGAAATCACTGGCGGATTATCTCATTGAGAGGGACATATGAGAATCACTGTTTGCGGAAGTTCTTCATTCAGGGAAAAGATGGTGGAATTCAGGGACAAGCTCAATGAACTGGGTCATGAAGCCATAATACACCCCGCCTACGATGAATGGCACAGGGAAAAGCTCCCGAATGGGCGGGAAAGGATGAAGACATAGCATCACGAGGTTAAGAAGCAATACGGCTTCATTAAATGGTATTACGAATCCATCGTAAACAGTGATGCCATCCTTGTAATTAATCTTGACAAGAAGGGAGTAAAGAATTACGTCGGGGGCAACACACTCATGGAGATGGGATTCGCGCATGTGCACGACAAGCGGGTCTTCCTTCTGAATCCGGTGCCCGATATGGCTTACAGTGATGAGATACTCGTCACGATGACCAAGACACTGAAAGGCGACCTGAAAATAAGCTGATGTGAATGAAGATAGCAATCTGCGGGAGCATGAAGTTCGCGAAGGAGATGCTTGAGGCAAAAAACAGGCTGGAGGAAATGGGACATATAGCCAATGTACCTTCAGACACCCTTCAGATGGTTTCGGGGGAGCTGGACCATGACGACTTTGACAAAGACAGGAAACACTGCATTGAAAACGATATCATAAGAGAGCACTTCAGGCTCATAGAGAACTCTGATGCTGTTCTTGTCCTTAACCCGAATAAGAACGGCATTCAAGGATATATCGGCGGCGGCACGCTCATGGACATAGGACAGGCGCATAACATGAACAAG
Organism: uncultured archaeon; assembly: GCA_964589875.1. Lineage (GTDB taxonomy): Archaea > Aenigmatarchaeota > Aenigmatarchaeia > QMZP01 > QMZP01 > QMZP01. The sequence goes on along the minus strand of CAZPUZ010000106.1, from coordinate 847 downwards.
AAGATATTCGTCCTTAACCCTCTCCCGAGCATTGATGAATTGAGCTACGTGCATGAGATAATGACGATGCAGCCCGTCATACTCGGCGGCGACCTCGGAGCAATACCCAAAGATTCTTAAGGTTTTAAGCCCATGAAAGAAACTATTTAAATAATACCGGCGAAAAAGGTTTACACAACACAGGGATAGCATGGAAATTAAAGAGACTTTTAGGAGATATTTAAGGGTGCTACACGTAGCCAGGAAGCCTACCAAAGAGGAATTCGTGACTACCGGCAAGATGTCAGCCCTAGGAATAGGGGTCATAGGCATCATAGGCTTCGTGATTTTCATATCATTCGCCCTTGCAGGGATTTAGGTGCAATATGCCGATTTTCACTATCAGGACGACCTCAGGAAGGGAAGATGTGGTCATAGATATGCTTGAGTCCAACGTCAAGGCCAACAACCTTGAAATTCACTCGATATTCCACCCCGCGGAGATAAAGGGTTACGTCTTTGTTGAAGGCAGCCTGGGGACCGTGCAGAAAGGCATGCACGGGCTCATGCACGCAAAGAGCCTCATTGAGAAACCGGTAAGGCTAGACGAGATAAGGCATTTCCTTGAGCAGAAGAAGGCCACTATCAGAACATCTGAAGGCGATATGGTTGAGATTATAGGCGGGCCCTTCAAGGGTGAAAGGGGTGAAGTAAAGAGGGTTGACAAAGTCAAGGACGAAGTTACAATTGAGCTGCTGGAGGCCTCAATACCTATACCAGTGACCATAGCCACGGAGTTCATCAAGATAATAAAGAAGGCCAAGGCCGAGGAGATCCCGGAAGCGGAAGCCGCTCCCGTTGAGCCCAT
>CAZPUZ010000105.1:0-3104 GCA_964589875.1 uncultured archaeon | reverse complement strand
CCATGACGTATTACCTGAACATTACATGCTTCGGGCCGGGAGGGTGCTCTGACGACAACAGGTTCTATTCAGGCCTGACGGATTCTAACATCACCCTGCCAGCCAAGCTGAGATACTTCTGGGACGATCTCTACTACTACAACTGGTCGGTCTACGCCAGCGACGGGATGGCCAACGGCACGGAGAGTGAGAAGTGGCGCATAAACCTAACTTCGGTGGTGTCCCTGATTCTGGGGAGCGACCAGCTGGCTTTCGGCTCAATGAACCCGACTGATACCAAGAATACTAGCATGGATGACCCCATGCCTTTCAACCTCACAAATGACGGCAACTGCATGAATGACGTCAACATATCATCAACCATGATGTGGACAAGGATACAGGAGCCTTCCAGCTATTACCGCTTCAAGGCAGACAACGTCAGCGGCCTTGAAAGCAACCTGAACGTGAACTGGAGCGACAGCGCGTATTCATGGACGGACATGCCGACGACGTCAATCAAATTCCTGGACTTCTTCAACTGGTCAAATTCCACGGACGAAGCGGAGATTGACATACTGGTGCAGGTGCCAGCCGACGAACCCGCGGGCAACAAGTCCGCGACCATAACCCTGACAGGGATGTACGTGAACGAGACGGTGGTGTGATATGAAGAAAAAAGACATGGCACTTATAACGGCCAACATAGCAGCTGTAGCAATACTGATGAATGTATTCTCCATACCTCTGATATCCCCTGAACCGGGAACCAAAATCACGGAAATCAGGCCGGAGTTCGTATGGGGCGGTTTGGCAGGGCATGCAGTCCTGTACCTTGATGATGACCCGGATTTCCGGTCACCTGTTGAATGGGAGATTGACGGACATTCGTTCAGGCCAGATAAACCTCTCGGTTTCGGGACCTATTACTGGAAGGTCAACGGCCGGAATGGTCTGGAGAGTCTGCCCAGCACTTTCACAGTCGTGTCAGAGGTCTCTGTCTCAAGAACAGGCGACATGATAGTGAATACCGGGAACACCAACATATTCGTCAGTGCCGTTGAAAGGAACGGGATGGTCACGGGCATGGTGCTTGGCATCAACCAGTCAACCGACATAAGGAGGGAAGAGAATGTCACGGCATGGCAGCTCTGAACGTGCGGGCCTGTTGCTAATGGTCCTAATCACAATCCTCTCAGCCGTTGCGCTGTCCCATACTGTCTCTGCGATAGGTGTCAGCCCCGGCCGGACTACCATAGACTTTGAGCCCGGCTTGGAAAGGGAAATCACATTCACCATACTCAATAACGAGCACAAGGATATGGACGTGGTCCTCTATGTGAACCAGGGAGAGCAAAGCGACTGGTTGACTCTGTATGACGGTATAGTGAGCTTCAGGTCAGATGAGGAATCCCGGGATTTCACATATTTAGTGAGGCTGCCCGACAGTGTTGATGATCCTGGAAACCACAAGATAGAGATAGTAGCGAGGGAGATACCCAAATCCAGTGAAGGGTCTGGAACATCCGTGGGGGCAACGACGGCTGTGGTCACGCAATGCATAGTCCGGGTGCCTTATCCGGGCAAATACGTGCAGCTCGGTCTGGAGGTGCCGCAGACAGATGATAGTGAGGATGTGCGGTTGTTCGTCAAGGCCCAGAACCTGGGAGCAGAGGATATAGAAGAGGCTTATGCGGTTGTTGAGATATACGGGCCGACCAACGAGCTGATTGATGTCCTGGAGACAGAGAATGTGGGAATAGCGGCCAGGAGATGGCATGAATTCAAGGTAGTATGGGATGCTGACATCAATCCGGGCATATACAACGCTGTGGTGATGCTGAGGTATGACGAGGGCAGCGGCGGCGGCGTGGCCAGGGTGGAGAAGAACTTTGCTGTAAGCAACCTGTTCATTGACGTGAGGGAGATAACGGTCAGGAACTTCAGGCTCGGCGGGGTCGCCAAGTTCAACATAATGATAGAGAGCAAATGGAACCAGAAGGTAGAGAACGTCTATGGTGACCTGGTTATAACAGACGAGAGCGACAACAAGATAGCCGATGTCAGGACCGCTTCGGTGGACATGGAACCGCTCTCCATGGAGGAGCTGAACGCTTACTGGGAGACGGATGACGTGAAGGTCGGGGATTACACGGGCAACTTCGTGCTTCATTACGCCGGGAAGGAGACTTTCAGGGAGATTGAGACGCACATAGGCGTGGATGACATAAGAGTGGACATTCTTGACTTGGGGATAGGTGCGGTGATATCAGAACCCTCGGGTTCTGAAGCCATAAGCATGGATACTATAATAATGGCCATGTTCCTAATACTGATGGTCATCAACATAGGATGGTTCGCCTACTTCAGAAAGAGAAGATGAATCATATCGTCATGTTCCTGACCATGCCCGCTATGTTGTAATCATCATACGTTATGTTGACGCTGAGCATGTAGCTGCCTGCCGGAAGCCTGCGGTCTATGTCAAACTCCGAGATGTCAACAGCATAACCGCGGCCGCCGGCGTAGCCTGGTCCCGAGTAACCTATGGCCTCGAGGCTCCCTTCCCGCATTTCTGGAACGCCGCCTGAGCGCTCGAAGAATTCCATGATTTCCATATCCGATTCCCGGTATACGGCCGTCTCGTTCCGCGTCACGCCGAATATAGCGACCGACACGACAGAACCCGGCGGAATCACTCCTGTACCGGACGCGTTGAGCCTTATCTGGGCCTCCATCTTCACCATCTCAGACCCTGCTATCCTTCCTGTGAACCCGTTCCCTGAAATCAGTGCGAAGGCGGACAGAGCAAGCAGAAGAGGCAGCGCCAATGAGACAGTCCTGTTGTCCATGTCTACAATATGGAATCAGCCATTATAAACAATACAATAGTATATCTGTAGTCCGGATTAAAAGCAGTTCAGATGCAGGATATTCTTATAAACAAAGGCGCGATAAGCGTCTAACATTTATATACTTTTTCAGTCAATATAATTATCAGTGAGTCTATGGGGGAAATATCTAACGGGGTAATCGTCGTTTTGGCTCTGACCGTCATCGTGGTTTCTGCTGTTGGGACATGGGTCGTCATGGATGTCACCAACGAGGCAATGTGGGGCATTCAG
>CAZPUZ010000104.1:0-3114 GCA_964589875.1 uncultured archaeon | reverse complement strand
ACACCACGGATTATTCCGGTTGCGGTGAAGACAATACTTGCCTGTTCAGCTATGCCTCCAGCGAGGAGAGCAACGCCACCAATGCACATGTGGGTTCCTGTGGCTATTATGGCAACAGCATGTGCCTTTCCCTTGCAGTGGCACCTTCCACGGATCAAGTAGTTTTGAATTCCACGTACGGCACCAATTATACTGACGAGGACCTAACCTGCTACGCGCTGGTAACGGACCCCGACAACGCAACGGTTGACGTGTACTGGCAATGGTGGAACGGTACGAGCCTTGAGTTCTCGGGGAAAAATACAGGTGTCACTACGGGTATTCTGAAGCCCATCACATATCTTGTTTCAGGAAACACGTCTAAAGGGGAGATATGGAACTGCTCAGTGAAGGCAAGCGACCGCATGATGAATGATACATGGAAGAACAGGAGCCTTGAAATAAACAACAAGCCGCCCACACAACCATCCCTGATATCACCTACCGGAGTCATCTATGAGAGGTTTCCTGTATTCAACTGGACGGATTCCGAGGACGCCGACAATGATGACATAAGTTACATACTCAACATCACTTGCTACGACGATGCGAATGGCTATACCATCATACCGAGCGACAGCAGGACCATATACGGGATAACGGATTCCAATTACACTCTGCAAAGCAAGCTCAGGTATTTTGGCGACGACCAATACCATTACAACTGGACAGTAACGGCGAATGACGGGACAGATAACAGCTCCGTTAGCGATGAATGGAACTTCACCCTGATGGCAGTGGTCGGCCTAAGACTCAACCCTGACGAGATTGATTTCCTTCTGCTTAATATCTTCCTCAGCAACGATACAATCGATGATGACCCGGATCCCTTTGTGCTGGTAAACGACGGCAACTGTATGTCCGACGTCAACATTACCGGTGAGAATATGCTCTGGGAGACAGTACCCGAAGCATCAGAATACTTCCAGTACAAGGCCGACAACGTCACGGGCGAGGAAACCCGTCTGAACGTGAACTGGAGCGGCTCTGTTTCAGGCTGGGACAATGTCAGCAAGTCCAATGTCAAGCTGCTTGATTACTTCAACTGGAGCAACGCCACCGACAGCGTTGAGGTTGATATTCTGGTGAAGGTGCCTCCCGGAGAGCCCGCCGGCGAAAAGGACTCCTGGATGAGCTTTACCGGGAGCTATACTAGGGAGATTTGAAGGCGCTTGGTTTTGTGGTTTATATGAAACGGCAAAAAGGCTTCATCGTGGCTATTTTAGTCTTAACAGCCCTGGTGTTCCTGCCTCTCTTCTCCCATGCCGTTCTTGCCATAGCCATAACACCCGGCAGGACCATTATTGACTTCAGCCCCGGATTGGAGAAGGATGTGCATTTCACTGTCATCAACAACGAGCACAAGGACATGAACGTGGTTTTGTATGTCATGGAGGGTCCAATGAGCCAGTATGTCCAGCTGTATGAGAGCATAGTTGAATTCAGCAAGACCGACCAATCCAAAAGCTTCATGTATAGTGTGAGGCTTCCTGAAATCATTGACACTCCAGGCGACCACATAATCAATATTGTTGCCATGGATGTGCCTGGCGGAGAAAGCGGCCAGACCCGTGTAGGAGCGACCACTTCCGTGGTGTCACAGGCGCTGATAAGGGTGCCTTACCCTGGAAAGTATGCCGAAGCGGAGCTGATAATCGGGGACGCGGTTCCCGGAGAATTCGTTGAATTCTTCGTGCAGGTAAAGAATCTGGGTAAGGAGGATATACTGAGGGCAAAAGCGACCATTGACATACTGGGACCCACGAATGAGAAGATAGCCACTCTTGAGAGTGCTGAGGCTTCCATGGGCCCCAATAAAAGGAAGGAGTTCATGATAATATGGGACGAAGACCCAAATCCGGGTATATATCATGCCGTGGTATCACTGAGCTATGACACTGACATAGGAGGCAGGACGGTCACTATAAGCCAGAACTTTGCTGTCGGGGAGAAATATATTGAGATTCTGGAGATACTTGTGGACAATTTCAGGCTTGGCCAGGTTGCGAAGTTTGACATAAGCATAAAGAGCAAATGGAACAAAGAAATCAAAGACGTCTTCGGGAACATGCTGATAGAGGACGATGATGGAGGCCTGGCCGCTGATATCAAGACAGCTTCCCTTGACATGGCACCTTTTGAGAAGGCGGAACTCAATGCATATTGGGACACCAATGGTATAACTGTCGGGAATTACAATGCCAGCTTCACGCTGAGTTATGAAGGCGCGACAACGGTCAAGGATCTGCTTACCCATGTCAGCGTCAATGACATAAGCGTTGATATACTGGACCTTGGTGCTGGCGCTGTGACGGCTGATGCTGGAGGGGATACCACGGAGAACATCCTAATATTCATGGTGGTTGTTCTGATAGCCATAAACGCTGCATGGTTCCTGTATTTCAGAAAGAGAAGGTAGTATTTAACCTACAGCGGTCGATTCTTTATATACCAATCCTTGTATAACTATATAGCAGGTTGGGGATTTCATTGTCATTTGTGGGGTAAATGAATGATTTCCCGGCCATACAGGATCTTCTGGGGATATCTTGGTCTATGCGAAACACATTAAGATAAAAGGCAAGAAATTCGGTCCATATTACTACAAGAATGTCAGGGACGAGAACGGCAAAGTCAAGAGCATATACCTGGGCAAGAAGCTCCCTGAGCATATGAAGGCTGAATGGAAAAAGGCCTCGCCAAAAAGCAGGCGCATTCCATCTCCTGTGTCATTTAACCTACAAAAGAGGCATACACTCTCCATAGCCTTGGTTGTCATGATTATTGTTTCCTTTGCGGCGTTGAACCTGCAACCCACAGGATACATAACTGCGGATATCGATACCGGGTATTCTCCGGGGGAGGTGCTCGCTGGTCCTGTATCAATCATACTCAAACCCCAGGAATTCATACCATCAGATTCCGTCGTAAGAATCAGGTTGCAGGGCAGGCAAGATGAGATGGGGATTGATGAATTCTTCTCTGTTGCCGGGATAGATGTGCCTTCCGGAAGCGGTGCATATTCCATGTCAGGCAGGCCTATCGGGGGCTCCGGCGAGGGATTCGGCGTGCTGG
>CAZPUZ010000103.1:0-3116 GCA_964589875.1 uncultured archaeon | reverse complement strand
GTGGGCAGCGGCATATACGCCAAAGGCAAGGTGACGGACAGGGACAATATCATGGTGGAGATTGGCAGGGATATAATGGTATCCAAGGACGTGAAGGGCGCCAGGGAAGTTCTGGACTCAAGAAAGGCCGACATAGAGAAGGAAGGCGAGAAGCTGAAGAACAGCATTGAAACGACTGTCGCCAAGCTGCGTGAAATCGCTTCTGAGATACAATCAATGCAGCCGTGATTCTTAGACAAGACACAACAGCCAAGAACCATTCCGTATTGCCCGCAGCGGAAGGCATCTTTTGGCTCGTGTGCTTTTTATCCGAAAAGGCAGCATCAAAACAGAAGAGAAGGTCATCCGAGAAAGGAGTCATCCCGCATCATTGCTTGCATGTGCAGAGTACTGCGGAGGCGGGCCTGATAAAATAATTGTTCCATGAATTCAGCATGCCTGCCATGAGAATATGTTATGCTGCGAAGGCTTAAATTGTTTTCAGAAAAATCACTTGTGCTCGTACTTCTCCTTGAGCTCGATGTCTATCTTCACGCCTTCGGGTATGGGTATCCTGACCACCTGCCTGAGGGCCCTTTCGTTGGAGCCTATGTCAACTATCCTGCGGTGTATGCGCATCTCCCATCGGTCCCATGTGGCGTTGCCGTGGCCTGTGCCGTCTCCGCACGGTGTCTTGAGGGTTTGGACCTTGAGCTTCTTGGTGGGAAGAGGTATGGGACCCCTGTAGGAAATGCCATACTTCTTCGCTATGTCCTTTATCTGGTCGCAGATGCCAATGATCTCGTCAATGTTCCTTCCCGCCAGCTTTATCCTTGCGTATTCCATGCGACTACCTCTTGCTCCTCTGTTTGTATCTCCTCGCTCCCTGGGATGACCGTGGTGGCTTGTGCGGCTCGGTCCTCCTTGAGTCAGCTACAAGCATGAACTTGTCATAATCCATCATCCTTTTCTTTGTCTCGCTGCCCAGCGTCTCTGCAAATCCTTTGGCAAGCGCCTGCCTTGCTGCATCAGCCTGGCCCATGAGTCCGCCTCCCCTGACATTGATGCTGACATCATACTTCTTCCAGTCCTCGCCGATGACCATCAGGGGCTCCTGTATCTTCATTCTTATTATCTCGTTCTTCACCAACCCCAGAGGGACTGAGTTGATCTTTATTATTCCCTTTCCGGGCTGGAAATTGGCCCTTGCGATTGCGGTCTTCCTCTTCCCGGTATACAGGGTGTCCTTTCCGGACCCCTTGCCTTTCTTGCTTACCATGTCTTCCTCGCTCCGAGCTTCACGGCCAGCTCGCCGATGCTCATGCTCTTGCAGCGCAGGTTGTTCTCTGTGCCCTTCATCTTCATGAATTCCCTGCCCTTGAATTCTTCAGGAACAGAAATATAAACCCTGACCCTTTTCATGGCGTCCCTGCCCTTCTGGGTCTTCCTCGGGACCATGCCCCGGATAATCCTCTTGAGTATCATGTCCGGCTCCCTGGGATAGAAAGGACCGTGATACGGGTCACCCCTCTCCCTTTTGTGGGTGTAACTCTCTATTATATGCTCAGGCTCGCCGCTTATTACCGACTTTTCGGCATTCGCTATCACGGCCTTCTTGCCCTTGAGCAACTCGCTGGCTACCATTGAAGCCAGCCTGCCCGCAACCGTGTTATCCGCGTCAATTAGAAGCTCGTCCATATCATCACTATCCCATAATCCTGACCTTCTTGGCCTCAGGATTCTGTTTGACCATCTCCTCTATGGTCAGGCATTTGCCGCCCGCCTTCTTTATCTTGCCGGCAGCGGACTCCGTGAACCTGTTGGCGGCAATGATCAAGGGCTTTGTTATGCTACCTGAGCCCATCACAGTCCCGGGGACCACGATGTTCTCGCCCTTTCTGGCGTGCCTGTCAAGCCTGCCCAGGTTTATCTCATATGAGATTCTCCGAGGCCTGTTCAGTGCCTTGGCCACAGCCTTCCATGCCGGTCTCTTAATCCCCATCCCGTAAAGGCTGCTAATCTCCTCCCTGGAAACGGGGTTCTTGCTCCTGATTTTCATGGTATCTCCTTTTAATGCCTCATTTTGTTTTGGATATATTTAAACCTTTTTTCGCTACTGTCAGGTTGATTTTTTCGGGTTTTTGATGCGGGGGGCCGGACATCCGGCGCGGACGGTTTAATGGTCGTTGCGTGCCGTCTCTGCGTTCGAACCGACGAAGGCATTGCTCTTCCTGGACACCCCGCTTTCGCGAGGGGAATCTGCTCACCCGTTTCGTCTTTTCCGGGCGCGCTCTTTCACTGATGAACAGCGTGCCCGAATGACCCGAAAAGGGTGCTAAGCCACAGGATCTTGAGTCCTGCCCCTCTAACCGCTTAGAGCTTTGGCCACTTCCTACCCGCCCTGCTTGCGCAGGGGAGGTACTCGGGAACCCCCGCATTTGTTGCCGTTTACGTTGTTATAGCTAAGAATAATTGAGGTTTGTTATTTAAGTCTTAGAAATCACTGGCTGATGGTCCTGAGCTCGTGCTTTATCCTCTCCACATGGTCGTAGAGGTCCTTGACATACTCATCCATCTCCTGCGGCACCTCAACCACGTCTTCCTCCGCGCCCACCTTCATGAGCTTGGAATCCAGCGTTGCCACGACATTGTTGAACCTGTCAAGCGCCATGTGAGTGATGTTAATGCCGTTCCTGAGTTCCTTCTCAATGTCGCTGAGGGCATCCATTGCGTCCCTGAGGCTGAGCGCATGGGACTTCATGTCCTTGATGCTCTGTATGAGCTCCCTATACTTGTCAATCTTTATGAAAAGAGGCGGGGAGCCGCCCTGCTCTGCCAACATGCTCCTCGGGCCCTGCGTCTTGGGCTGTGCCCGTGGCATGGAATGCACGGCCTTGTGTGGAGGCTTTTCCCGCTCTTCCGGCATTTCCTGATCATATGCGTTGGGCGGAGGAGGAAGCATCTGGGCGCCGCCTGCCGGTCTGGGGGGAGCGGGCACGTTTCCCATGTCTATGCCAACATCCATGGCGCCATTCCTTGTGACTTCCCCGATATTCTGCTTGATAGAACCGGTGTTTGCGGGTGCTGGTGGAACCTCCTTGTCCGCATCCTTCTTCTTTCCGAACATAAAATCCCCT
>CAZPUZ010000102.1:0-3125 GCA_964589875.1 uncultured archaeon | reverse complement strand
TCGTACCTGCCCGGAGAGACGTCCTTTATACCGTCCCAGTCATCCGGGAAGAAGAAATCAGAAACCGCGAGATTATCCGTTAGCGAACTCCCGGAATAGCTGTGCCACATAGAGCAGCAATCCACTCTCTCTCCATTGTATTTCACGATGTAGCCATTGTACCTCAGAATGTTGGGCCCGGATTCATCATCCCGGCAGAAGAAATATATATGGTCCCCGTTCATGGGGAACTTAATCATGGTATTGTTGGGTATGGATGCGCCCAGCGCATGGGGAGGGATAGCCGGGACCACTGTCATGTCTATTCCGACCGTATCCTGGTAATGGGAATCCGATGCTGTTATGTCAAAATGATAATCCCCCACATGAGATTCTTCAAGTCTGTTGCTGTTGTCAGTGTCCGTGGAAAGCAATACCCTCCTGTACATCTCCTCATATCTGGCGCCGTAGCTGTAGCTGAGGTCAGGGTCATTCACGGCCAGGAATGACGGCAAGCCGCTGAAGCTGAAAGTGATATCATCGTCCACGTCGTTGTCCACTGCCTGGAACCACAAGGTCGACCTGGAGCCCAGCGACTGGTCCACTTCAAGCGTATATTCCCTCTTTTCAACCACCGGGAAACCCACCTCATAGCCCCCGTTGTGCTGGAATATCCTGGGGGGATGGCTCTGCGCATCCCCACTCAGCAGGATCGGCCCGAAAGGTTCATAATGCACATATCCGCCGTTCTCAAACTTCCAGTCGTACAGCCTGAGGGTTGCGCTGCTTTCCTCAACATTGACCACCGCAAGCCTGGGCGGGATGCCCGATTCTATTTCATAAAAAGCACCGTTACCCCCGCGCAGGTCGTTGGCCCAGGTGATGGTGTTGTGGTGATTGTGGCCGATGAAAGCGGCAGTCACATTGTATTTGGCCAGCAGGCTCCAGAATTTGTCCCTCATCGGAGGCGTGGTGTCGTTCATCCATGACCTTTCTACCATGTTGCCCGGGCAGGAGAGCTGGTCCAGCGAATCCCCGCCATGCCGTGCCCCCGGCACAGGATGCGCGCCTTCGTGATAGAAGATGAATTTGAAATCCGCGTTGGTGTTCTGAAGGTCCGTCTCCAGCCAGTCAAGTATGTCCTGGCTCACGCAGGCTATCGGCGCATACCCTTCTTCAAACCTGTTGTGCGGAGGGTCCAGCAAAAGGTCATGCAGATAGCCGTTCCACATGATGAAATGTACATTCTTGTAATCGAAGGAATATGTAGTGTTCCTGTCCTCGTATCCGTTCGGATATGTGTCATAAGGGCCTTCTCTGAAATTATACATCCCGGGGAGAGAACTGGTTATCATCGGCCCGAGGATCTCAACAGTCTGATTCACGGTGTTTATAGATTCAACGTCATGGTTGCCCAAGCCCATGAATAACGGAGTATAAGACGGGTCTGCATTGGGGTTGTTGGCCCACTCGTCTGCAATCCTATTATAATCGTATACCCTGTCTCTCCCCAGATCGGGTATGTAGAATATGGCTTCCATGTCAGGATACTGGCTGTAGGCAAAATCCACTGCTATTGGAGCGCCTCCGACGTTGTCGTCGCCTATCCACATGAAGGAAAACGACCCGCCTCCTCCAGAGCTTCCGTAATAAGCATTTATGGCATCAAGCAGGTCGGGCACGCAGGACGAGCACGCATACCACTGGTTAATATAATCAGTGAGCTCTATTATGGTCACTGAACCGTCGCATGGGTCTTTGTCGCCCGGGGTTGTGCACTGGGCAAATACTGAAGGAAAAATCAAGCAGAAGGTGATGAGGAACAATAGTAACGTTCTCATAATAATTATTATCCCCAACCGCTTATAACATCCACCCGAACATGGATTTCAATGAAGAAAGCAACTCATCATCTACCTCAGCATCCAGTGGTATCCCTATTATCCTGGCCTCATTTATCCTGCCGGTCTTGTGAAGAAGAAGCAGCGTCATTCCGAGGTCTATGTCATGGGTGGTCATTGCTGTATTCTCCTTGAGGTCGTTTATTGAAAGAAAGCGAGGCTCCTTTATGCCCCGGACAGCGTCCATGATTACTAGGTCTTCGCCCGCGCCTATGCCTATTATGTTGTCAGGGTTGCTTGTCTTGATAAATTCAACCCCCCGCATCCTGCTCTCCAGCTTGTCAGCGACTTCCCAGGCAACAGGGTCATTCTCAGTGCCGAAGACAAACACCTTCTTCCTGCTCATAATCAGAATTCGGTCAGCCCAACCTCTTCTTGAAATCCTCAATGACGGGCACGACCATTGGGTCCTCTCCCCGCAGCTTCGCGAGCTTGTAAGACACCCAGTCGCCGTAATGGATAGCATAGAACGTGCGTGCAAGCAGGCAGTCTCCCTTTATGTCCACATCATCCACTTGAACAGTCCTTCTGATGATGTCCTTTGTTATCTTCATGCGCTTCCTGATCTTGGGCCTGTCTTTGTCATCAAGAAGCATTATCGCATGGAAATTGCCATCGCTGCCGAAGGCGTTTATCATGTTGTGATTCATCTCAGGGAATACATGAGAGAATGCCAGTATTTTGCTGTTCTCGTTGAACTCGCACTGCCACCTGTAAACCACAGAGGAATATACATCAGATGCAAGTATTATGGGGGTCCTGCCGTTTATCCTCTCTGCCATCGCCTGGCAAGGTTTCTCATTGAACCTTCTGAGCAACTTCACTGTTTCGGATATGTGCCTTTCCTGGGCAGGTATCAGGCCGGAGTTATCCAGTATCTTCAGCATTGAAAAGAACTGATAACCGAGGGAATATCTGGGCGGCATGCCCCCGGGAACAATTACCCGGGTTTCATCGCCTGTCATCTCACCCAGCTTGCCGCCTGAAGTGGATACCACTACCTTGGCTCCCTTCTTCTTGGCCTGATTGTAAAGGCCAATGGTCTCCTCGGTATTGCCGGAGTAGCTGGATATATAGACCAGCGTGTTCCTGTCCAAAAAATCCGGAAGGTCGTAGCCATTTCTCACGAATATGGGAATGTTTTCCGTGTAATGCTGCATGAGGCTTCCGGCTATGCCGCTGCCACCCATGCCGTAGCACACTATCTGGTTGATTTTGGATGTGCCCTCAACCCTAATGTCTTAC
>CAZPUZ010000101.1:0-3142 GCA_964589875.1 uncultured archaeon | reverse complement strand
CGAGTTCGGGTCATATGTCTGGCAGCACGGGCCGTCAAGATATCCGCAATCGCCGCTGCCTGAATCCGATGCGCCGGTTTCCGTGGATGTCGTTGACCAGTCCTCTGACTCTGGCAACTCCTCCACGTACAGATGCTTGTCATAATCATGTTCCCCGGTATAGCAGACATAACCATAATAATCATCATAGCACGGCGGGTATCCCTCGTAACCACAATAGTAGTCATCCTCATAGTCATCATAATCCTCACCGTAATCATTGTAATAGTCAGAATAGTAGTCGCTGCTGTAATAGTCTCTCCCAGAGCTGTCATACTCGCCTGAGCTACCGAAGAATAATACTGGCCTGAGCCGTAATCGTCTTCCTCGTATATGATATCAATGACAACAAGCCCGCCTATTATGACAAATTATGACAACAATCAGGATGAACAGAGCCCCCACAAACCCCTTCATAAGTTTCGGTTGGAGCAAGGATTTATATTGTTGTTTTCGCCTTGAGGCACCTTTCAGAAAAACCGAGAAGGGTTCGCTATCTCAGGCATTTCATGCAGACATTCGGCCTTCGGGTCTTCATGAGCTGCTCTGTCCTCTTCTTGTAGAGTTCAAGGTGTTGTTCAGAGCAGAAGTGCTTCTTGGGCTTGTCGGTCCTGCCGTACACCTCAACGTTCTCGGAAATCTCCCTGCCTTTATCTATCTCCCGTTTGCAGTATTCACACTTCTTTGCCAGACCGAACATATTACCAGAAGCCCCGGGAGGGGTTGCCGGACACCTTTCGTTTTCCGTTGACGCTTTTGTGCCAATATATTCGAAAGGGGTCAATCGAACCCCCGACCTACCGCTTTTTCTGAAACCCAGTGTTTCATACGAAGCGGTCGCTCTACCAGTTCCTCGTCTTTCTTTCCCGAGGGTTTCTTTGCCTGCTCATTCCGAAAGAAAGGCTCTGAGCTACCGAGGCTTATTTCTACATATGACAGCCGTTTATAAAAACATTTTAATATCATAAGATAGCATAGGCAAATCGGGGCTATGGTGTAGCTAAACCCTTTTCGGCCCATCGGCAAGCGCTGCTTATCATACAAAAGCGTTTACGGAAAAACGAAATGGGTTCTGCAATGGTTAGCATTCGGGCTTTGGGACGGTGCTGCCGCTCTTTGCGGCCGTTCCGCAGTAAAGTCCGCGACCCCAGTTCAAACGGCACAGCGAATCTCAGTTCGTGTTTTGACGGGCGAAGCCCGTCTGTGCCTGTGAGTCTGGGTAGCCCCATATCATTTATTTCTTCTTTGGGGATCAGTGATATGAACCATTATTTCATTGATGCTGTGTTCGGGGCAGATGATGATACATTGGAAAGGGTGCTTGATTTGCTGGGCGACAATGGCTACAAGCCGATGATGTACAGCCAGCTTGGGGACTCTGACGTATATGTCGACACTGAGACCGAGATATTTCAAGAGATCGCCAATTAAATAACGGGCATCCCGGAAATCGGCGGGCTGGGTTTCGGTTACGTGAGCAGCTACATATATGACGAATCTGATGGCTCAATGACGCAGGTTTAACAGATTTAAATGCAACTGAACAATTCTTCTTATGGTTGACCGGAATGAATGCCTGTTCTGCAGGATGGTAAGGGGCGAGATACCCGTAAAGAAGGTTCATGAGGACGAAGGTACGCTGGCCTTCCTGGACATAAACCCCAGGAATCCCGGACACACGCTAGTCATACCGAAGTCGCATTACGAGACCGTATTTGACATGCCTGAGGAAGAGGCAGGCGAATACTTCAAGTCTGTGAAGAGGGTCGCTGCCATGGTCAAGGCCGGCATGAACGCGCAGGGCGTCTCACTGTCAAGCAGCAACGGCCAGGCTGCCGGCCAGGTCGTCTCCCATGTGCATTTCCATGTCATCCCCAGGTTCCTTTCAGAGGGTCCCGTCGGCCTGGAGGGCATACTTCCCACCAAGAGGCTTGACGAGAAGACCATGGACCAGGTTGTGAAGGCCATTGTCAATGCCCCGGAATCTGCCGGAGAGCCAAAGGGTGCTATACCCGGTATGGAAACTACGGAGCTTGAAGAGGAGAAACCGCCGCAGAAGAGGCCTGCACAGAAAAGGCCGAGCATGAATGACATGCCCCGCCCAACTTCCTTTGAGACTGAGCAGTCAAAAACCAAGAAACGGCTCACGGAAAAGGACCTGGACGACGAAGAGATTGAATTTGATTTCTGAAAGAGAGAGTGCGACCGCCGGGAATACCGGGCACAGACATGCTTCTCACGCCATGACTCAGATCTTATCCGAGTGTGCCATTCGAACCCGGGTCGCAAGCTTGGAAGGCCTATCCTGCTGTCATCGGGGCTGACCCCTATAAGCTTCCGCAGCAATTGAATCCTACCACTAGACTACGGTCGCATCATCTCTTCTTAACTACATTTTCAGTGCATAATATTTAAGCATTTACGGGAGATTTGCAGCGTATATTCCCAATTAACCTTAAATATCCTATTTACAATTTTTAACAAATACTCAGTTGATTAGTGTGGGGTTCATGGTTTTAACGAAACTCAAGAGAAGTCTGAAGTCGCTAGTTTCTTCTCTCTTTAGGAAGAGAAAGCAGATAAAGATAGGCCTGTACGGCCCGGTCAACTCCGGCAAGACTACTCTGGCCAACAAGATGTGCATGGACTGGCTGGGCGAGGAGATGGGGTCGGCTTCAGTCGTTCCTCACGAGACCAGGCAGATACAGACCAAGGAGAAGGTAAAAATCAAGAGCGACGGCAAGGAGCTGGACTTCAACCTGGTGGACACGCCCGGCATCGCGACCAAAATTGACTTTGAGGATTTCATCAGGCACGGACTCAAGAAGACCGAGGCCAAGACTAGGGCTAAGGAAGCCACGAAAGGGGTCATTGAGGCCATCAAATGGCTTGACAATGTGGACATGGTCATGGTCGTGCTTGACTCAACCCTGGACCCCATGGACCAAGTGAACATAACGATACTGGGCAACCTTGATGCAAGGAACATACCGTTCGTAATAGTGTCCAATAAGGTTGACCTCAAGAAATCCCAGGCCAATAGGGTCAGGGAAGCCTTCCCCAATTACGACACCATCGGAATCAGCGCCAAGACCGGGTTTAA
>CAZPUZ010000100.1:0-3147 GCA_964589875.1 uncultured archaeon | reverse complement strand
AATAACTTTTAATCAGAGCCTGAGCCTCTTTTTGATTTTTGAAATAAAGGAAAATATGATTCTCCTGTCTGTGCTGTCAAATCCACCAAAGGCATATAGCACCATGAAATAACTCAGCGCCCCCAGAACAACTATAGCGACCACTCTGCTCCATGTGCTTGCTATTAGATATATCTTTATGATGTAAAGGACTGCAAGCATTGCACAAGTTGATATGACCGGCTTGTGAAGATAACCCAACCTGAGCTCGGTTCTCTTTAAGATGAAACGAAAACACAAGGTGAACAATGCAAACAACGAAATGGTGGTGGACATCGCACCGCCGACCAGCCCGTATAAAGGTATCAGAACAGCCCCGGTCACAATGTTGATAAGCCCGGATACCAGCACAATCTTTGTATAGTTCTCGGGTCTGCTTGTGCCGATTATGAAAGATTTGCATACCGCGCTGGTTGCAAAGAGGAAAGAACCTATGGTAAGAATCCTCAGCGGCAAGACTGCAGGAAAGAAATCCGCTCCGTACATGAGCCTGATGACAGGCTCTGCTAGCATAAAAAGGCCTGCACAGGCAGGCAGCATGAGATAAACAGCATATTTTACCGATCTGTTTAAAAGTCCTTTAAGGAGGGAGACTTTTTTCTGTGCATTGATAGAGGAAAACGCCGGGAACAATGTTGTGGTAAGGGAAAGCACGATGTTCTCAAGGAACATGTTCAGGGTCACTGCGGCCGCATAGTAGCCGACAAGCTCAACTGTGAGGAATGCCCCGATAAGGAAGCTGCCAATACGGTTGAAGACAGTGTTTGCCCCGCTGGAAATCATCATTGGCGCACCATAGCCGATAAGCCCCCTAGCGACGGTCTTGTCAAAACCCTTTATCTTGGGGCGTATCTTTCTCAAGAACAAGACAGAGGAAACGAAGGCAGTCACAAGGAAAGACAAGATGGCGGCGAAAACAGGACCGAAGACACCATAGCCTGCATAGAAGAAAGCGACAGCGAAGAGAAGCTTTGACACCCTCTCTGATATGGTAGTGGCGGCAGTGTTGCCCATCCACTGAAAACCAATAGAACAGCCCCGGAAGAAGAATTCTACCGACCTCAGGAACAGCGCGGCCGAGGCGAGTTGGAACACTATTATGAGGTTACTGGATCCGAATACCAAAACCGCCAGAAAGTCCGAGAGAAGGAAGAGTGCTATGGCCCCCACGAAAGAAGACAGGAACATAGTCTTCATGCCGGTGGAGTATACAACGGAGATGTCCTTTCCCTTAGCCAGCAATTCTGATATGAACTTCACCATTGAGCTGTTTAGGCCAATGAAGAAAGCTATGCTGAAAAAGCTTAGCATCGTCATCAGCAGTGAAATCATGCCAAGGGCTTCTGCACCGCTTGTTCTGGCAACAAATATGTTGAAGATGAAGCTGAGAACATATGACGAGGCGAGACCGATGAAAAGGTAACCGGTGCCCTTGCCCACGGTTGTTGCCACTTTCTCCGCGTCCATATAACTAAATGAGATGGCCGCAATTAATACTTGGATGATATCTGGGTCCCGACTAATAGTACAGCAACTTTATATATGAATGTTGTCACATTAAGATACATGCCAGAAAGGCATCATACAACCATAACCATACCCAGAGTGCTTTACGAGAAGCTCAATACAGCAATAAAAGGCACGGGATTCTCTTCCGTGTCGGACTATGTGACCTATGTCATGCGCGAGATAACAGCGAGCATGGAAGAGGAAAAGAAAGGATTCTCAAAAGAGGACGAGGAAAGGGTGAAGAAGCGCCTCAAGGCGCTCGGTTATGTCTGAGGGACAGAATGGACCATTTAGATGAGCTGGAGAGCAGGAGCATCTACATAATCAGGGAAGCCTATAAGCAGTTCCGCAACATAGCGATGCTGTGGTCAATAGGCAAGGATTCAACGAGCCTTTTGTGGCTGTGCCGCAAGGCATTCTACGGCAACATACCCTTCCCTGTCATGCATATTGACACGTCCTACAAGTTCAAGGAGATATACGAGTTCAGGGACAAGTATGCAAAGAAATGGAACCTCAATCTTGTCGTAGCCCGCAACGAGGAGGCCATTAGGAACGGCATGGGGCCCAAGAACAAGCTGAGCTGCTGCACCGAGCTGAAGACCAATGCGCTCAAGATGGCCATGGCGAAGAAGGGATACAAGGCCCTGCTCCTCGGCATAAGGAGGGATGAGCACGGCATCAGGTCCAAGGAAAGGTATTTCTCCCCCCGCAATGAAGATTTCAAATGGAATTACAAGGATCAGCCTCCGGAGCTGTGGGACCAGTTCAAGAACAAGAGCGAGGAGGAGACTCATCTAAGAATACATCCCATGCTTCACTGGACCGAGCTGGACATCTGGAGATATGTGAAGCGGGAGAACATACCCATGGTTGACCTGTATCTCGCCAAGAAATATCCCGACGGCGTCACGAGGAGATACAGAAGCATAGGATGTGAAACATGCTGCAACCCTGTAGTGTCGGAGGCGGACACCATTGACAAGATAGTTGAGGAGCTGGAGACCACCAATGAAGCGGAAAGGAGCGGCAGGGCCCAGGACAAGGAGCAGGCATACATGATGCAGAAGCTCAGGTCGCTGGGGTATATGTAGGTGTTGGTATGGAGATTTTTTTTGTTGCCGGGATTATGATTATTGCCTTCATATGCGAGTTCGTTGATTCAACCCTTGGCATGGGTTACGGGACCACCCTCACCCCCCTCCTGCTGATACTGGGATTCGCGCCGCTTGCCATAGTGCCCGCCGTCCTGCTTTCAGAACTTTTGACAGGAGCGCTCGCGTCATTTGCCCACAACCGGGCAGGCAACGTCATATTTAACTTCCACAGAGACAAGACCCACAGGCTCACCAAGATTTTCGGCAGGTTCACATACGTGCCGAAATCACGCGATTCCAAGATAGCCACCGTCCTTGCAGCGTGCAGTTTCATTGGCGCGGCCATAGCGGCAGCGGTCGCCATCAGCATACCCAAGATATTCCTGCAGACATTCATAGGGGCGATAGTGTTCGTGATGGGAGGCATAATACTCCTGAAACATAATTCAAAAACCAGTTTCTCATGGAAGAGGATAACTGGTGTTGGCGGGCTGGCAGCTTT
>CAZPUZ010000099.1:0-3185 GCA_964589875.1 uncultured archaeon | reverse complement strand
CCCTACACGACGCTCTTCCGATCTAGGAGTTTGTGTGCATTATCTATATGAATTGCATATCAGGCCATCATCTAACAAACAATACCACATATAGTACTCCAATATAACATGCACACATCAAATCCCCAAGTAAAATATTATCAGAGGTATCATCAATACCCCCATGAGGCTGCTTCTCTTCACCCTCCATAAGGGGGCCAGCATGCCTATGGCAGTTGACGTCACCAGAACAAGGAGCCCGAACAGGCCGGAGAATATAACGGTCAGCGATACCAAGAACATTATCACAAAGAGCGTGAGCCAAAGGTACCTTATTCTTTCAAAGAGTGATATCATCTTTTTCACCGCTGCCATGAGAACCAGGGAGGATACCCCTGCAGATAGTAGGGCCACAGCAGCCAGCATGGCAAGCTCTGCCGCATGGAACTCGGGCAGCAGCGCATGCACAGCCACCGCAGCCCCGCTCCTGGCCTTGGATATGGTATAGAGGGACACCAAAGAGAAAAGAGCAACCACGGTGTTTATCCCGCCCAGGGATATCATGAACTCCCTTTGGTCTTTGTTCTTCGTCAGTTGCTGCGTCAGAACTGTCGCCTGCGAGGCTCCTATGCCAGGCAGCGTGCCCACGAGCACGCCGCTGAAAAGCGCCTTTGCCGAGGCCACGAGGGCCATGGTATTACGCACGCGGGGGAAATCCCTGCTTTGCATTGGCAGTATGCATGAGCTCCGCAGGCTGATGATAAGGGTACTCAACCCGAACAGGCCAGTGAAGAGAGGCAGGAACAAGACAGTGGAAGGCAGCACGTATGAATTCAGAACGAGATACCCCAGGGCCCCGGAAAGGGAAAGGCATATGAAGGCCTTTATCTTCTGCGTGCTGCCGTCTTCGGTCAGGACAACGACAGAGGCTATGGCCGCCAGCGCGAAATGTATGTAGGAGTGTATGTTCTGGTAGAAGAACGGGATGACTGCAATCAGAAGAGGCAGCAGGACGCAAGCAATGCACGTCACCACAGTCCCACCTATGACGGTAAGGTATATGGCTTCAAGCCCTCTGCCTTCCATGAGCATCCGGTGGCCGGGGAGGACCGAAAGCGCGGTCTCCCCCTCGGGCATGCCAAGCAGAACAGAAGGCACGAAATCAAAGATCGTATGTGATATCGCCATGGCAATTATCATGGCGGCGGTCAGGTAGGGATTGAAGACACCCAAAACCGGTATTATTATGGCGACCGCGGAATTCACGTGAATGCCCGGCACGGTACCCGTGAACATCCCAAGCCCGCACCCTGCCAAGGCAAAGGCGATAATATCCAGTGTCATATGATTCTGATGTCCCCTCTTTTGTAAACAATTTCCATCTCGCCCGATCCTTTGGGATATTCATCCACCACCCCGGGTGCACAGACCTCTTGGCCGGCACCGAGCGTGTATGGGCTTATCCCCCTATCTGACAGGCTTTCCGCGGAGCTGTTGAATATGACATACGTCATCCTCCCCGTACCGTCGTCCAGGTCCATGAATATGTGATTTTTGGAGACACGGAAAGAAGTCACGTTGCCGCACACCTCAACCGAGGTGCCTATGTCCTGATAATCAATGGCTCCTATCTCCGTGGGTTCCCCGGTTCCTCCTGAGAACAGGTATATTAACACAAGCCCGGCCAGTGAAAGAAGCAACGAGAACGCTGCCATGGAGCGCTCGTCCATGATGTTATCTTAACGAGAAAATTTTTAAGCCTTTTGGAAGGAGACCTTCCTGGTTGACAGATCAATCACGGCCGTACTCCCAGAACATGACACAATGGTCACCCCTTTATAGATTTTCGTCCCGTTACTACCGGAAACCAGCCAGAATATATCAGGTATGTCCTCCATTATGAAAGGGTCAAACCCCCTCGGCATGCTAATACCTGTAGCAGGAATCATTCTCTTCTTGAGCATGCCCACAGCGTCCTCCATGGTTGCGTTTCCTTCAGGCCTGAAAACAAGGAGTCTGACCTCTTTGTCCCCCTTCCTCAACATCACCCAGCCCGGGTTGCTTATCTCATGGGTTTCCCCGCCGGCCGAAATCCCTTCGGGTGTGCAGACAATATCAGTCCCTGTCTGTCCGGCGGAGCAGGACAATGCCATGCTGGCGTCCAGGGAGCCTATCGGATGTGTAAGAGGTATGTCGGGCAGTATGACCTCCTTGCCTACAAACTTCCCATCCCTCGTATATCCTCTGACCGCCAGAACCTGGTCCTGAAAGACTTCCTTGTCATGGTTGAATTTGACCTCAATTTCCCCTGTCGGATCTTCAATCACGAAACCTGAAGGCAGTATCTCCTTTATCATCCCTATCACAGCGGCAGGTGCTCCGCCATTGCCAAGTTTGTTTATTGATATGGCGTCCGTTTTCTTCATCAGGATGTTGCTCATAATTTCGAACCGCTTGTTAAAGAACCTCAGAAAGTCTTCGGTCGTGGCCTTGGCTAAGCCTTGGCCCCCGGGGATAACCACAACCACGCCGGTTTTGTCAATATCCTGGTTCCCATTGGACCCCCCATTAAACTCTCGTCTGTTTTTAGGGGGCATTTTTCTAGGAACTTTGTCAGCTACGACACCCAGCTTTTCCCGATTGGCCACTATGCGTCCAAGGCCTCCCTCGTCAAGCCCCTCCAGTATGTCGGGCGTGACCAGCACGCCTTTGTCAAATAATTCCTTTACTGCTTCTCTTTTGTTCATTCTTGGTCCCATCCGTTATGCTGTCCCTTATCAGGTAGTTCTCTTTCAGCACGTTCCTTATCTTCTTCTGCACCGGCTTGCCCAGTTTTATCTTAATCTCCCTAGTCCTCCCATATCTTCCTCTTGATACCACTTTCGTCGTGATTATCCCAAGCATGTCAAGCTCCGCTATGAGGTCCGAGAGTCTCCTTTGTGTGAGCACCTTGAGGCCGCGAGCAGCACATATGCGCTCATATATGGAAAACACATCTCCCGTCTCTATGCTGTCCTTGCCCTCCTCCGCGAGCTTCATTATCGCTGCCAGGGCGGCCTGGGACTGTCTTGGCTGGGATTTCACGATCTCTACCACACGATCAAGGTCAAGTTTGTTCTCCGCCCTGTCCACACAGTCAATGGACACCCTGCTCGCTCCCTTTCTCTCCGCGATTTCAGAAGCCATCCGGCGCAGGTCAAGCGCCC
>CAZPUZ010000098.1:0-3191 GCA_964589875.1 uncultured archaeon | reverse complement strand
TTTCCAGCCAAATCTTGTGCATAAGCCTTGAATGTGTGTATTCCTTCTGCTAAACTTGTGAAATTATGTTCTAAATATCTTTGAGATTGATTAGCGTACAAGGCTCTTATTTCTTCTGCAGATAAAGAACGGTTGAATATCATTACGTCGTCTATTGTTCCGTTGAAACACCTATTAGCCAAGTCTACCCTATTTCCTATCCGTAGATCATAAGTAGTATTGATTCCAGATGCGGACTTGGTAACTCCAGGTGTTCCATTTTGTAATCCATTGATATAATTGATTGTATATCCACTAGAATTAAATGTTACAGCTACATGAGTCCACCTATTAAGTTGGACAGAATTTGGTCCAGATGACTTTGTTGTCCCTGAACTCACATTTATATTAAAGTTTGTAGCATTGTTAACTGCATCAATATAATAATGGTATCCTTCCTGAGCTGAACTCTCTTCTGATTTATCAACTATTCTTCCATATGAATTCTGACCATAGTTAGCTGGATAAATCCATGCAGATATTGTTCCACCATTTTGTAGGTTTAATGAATTGTGATGTTCAACTTCAACATAATCCCCATCCCCATCAAACTCGAAACCCTTCCCAAAGTATCCTGCGTCTGTCTGCTTAGCATTTCCATATGCAGTTCCATTATTCCCATACTGAGAATAATCATAAACAAGTGCACCTTCTCCACTAGAATTAACATCGTCCATTCTCCACCACCCCACCAGGCTGTTGTCGAAGTCTATGAACGTTGAGATGTTGGTGGCCGCTGAGGCAGTGACATTGACAATTATGTAATCATTGCCGGTATGGGCACCGTCCTGCAGGGTAGGTGGGCTGACAAAGCTTATGTCAGCCGCCAGTACATACATACCAGTAACAAAAACAGCCAGAAAAGCACACGCTAAAACCAGAGTCAAACGTTCCCTTAACATTTCCCTTTTATAATTTACTGAGAGTTCTTATATTTATATAATCTCTTATCTGGGGACCATCACTAATATAAATCCGAATTTCCATATTGTTATTATCATTCCAAACGCGTTGGAGCCAAGCCAGCGAGGAATTCGCCTGGCAGCGGGGATTTCTGCTTTGGCCCATAATGGAATGGATATGGGGTGTGAATTTTGGAATCATCGGAAGGCGTTCCCGCCGGAGAAGGAATCAGCGACATCATACAGAAGGTAATTGACAGTTCCGGCAAGAGCGAAGAAGATATCAGGAAGCTTATTGAGGACAAGAAAGACGAGCTCTCAGGCCTGGTCTCAAACGAGGGCGCGGCTTACATAGTGGCAAGGGAGCTAGGCGTCAACCTGCTTAAGGCCACTACAAAGAAGCTCAAGATAAAGAACCTCATGCCGGGCCTCAGGTCCGTTGAGCTGCAGGCCAGGGTCGTCAGGATATTTGAGCCCAGGGAATGGTCAAAAGGCGACAGGAGCGGCAAGGTGGCCAGCGTTATCCTGGGGGACGAGACAGGTACTGTCCGGCTGTCACTATGGAATGACGAGGTGGAGACTGTCCTTACCGGCACGATAAAGGAGGACAGCATTGTCCAGCTCACGGGTGCCATGGTCAAGATGGATAACAGGGGCCAGCCCGACCTCAGATTGGGCAGGGGCAGGATTGAGGTCGTTGAAGGCGGCAGGATTGAGCTGCCGTCGCCCGACCAGATACAGACCACGTCAAGGACGCAAAGGAAGGAGCTCAGGGACTTCAAGGAAGGCGATTACGGTGAATCCAGGGCATGCCTGGTGCAGATATTCAGCAGGAGCCGCCCCTTTTATGAGGTATGCCCCAAATGCGGCAAGAGTGTGTCCGAGAAGGAGGGCAGCTACGAGTGCGTGGAGCACGGGCAGGTTGAACCGGATTTCAATATGGTCACGTCCGGCGTCATAGACGACGGCTCCGCGAACATGCGCATAGTCTTCTTCAGGGATATGGCCGAGAAGGTGCTGGGCAGGAAAGTCTCAGAGTTGAGGGATGAACTAAGCAAGGGGAAGAGCCTTGATGACGTTTACAGGAACCTTGACAGCATAGGCAGGGAGTTCATATTCCAGGGGAGGATAAAGAGGAATGACCTTTCAGGCAACCTGGAATTCGTGACCAACGACATACAGGACGTTGACGTGAAGAAGGAGATACAGATGCTGCTGGACGGCTTTGGCCGGGAGAACCAGTGATGTTCATTTGATAAGGAGTGATTGCTATGGCAATAGAAAGCGATGAAACGGAAGAAAAGGTTGAAGAGCAGGTCAAGGAACAGGATGAAGATACGGAAACCGAACCAGTGGGAAATGAGGAATCCGGGGAGCCTGACCTGTCGCAGCTCGCCGGCGTAGGTGAGAAGACGGCCGAGAAGCTGAAGGAAGCCGGCTATACAGACCTCATGGCCATAGCAGCCAGCTCCGCGGGCGAGCTCGTAGCGGCCGTTGGCGTGGGCGAGGACACAGCCAACAAGATAATAGCATCAGCGCGGGACAAGATGGAGATGGGTTTCTCCAAGGCCAGCGACGTCATGAAGAAGAGGGAGAGCATAGGCAAGATAACGACTGGCTCCAAGTCACTCGACGACCTCCTCGGCGGGGGTGTTGAGACGCAGAGCATAACAGAGGCGCACGGTGCTTTCGGCTCCGGTAAATCCCAGCTGGGTCACCAGCTGGCAGTCACCGCCCAGCTTCCCAAGGACAAAGGAGGGCTCGGCGGCAAGGTGCTTTTCATTGACACAGAAGGCACGTTCAGGCCTGAGAGGATAAAGCAGATGGCTGAAGCCATGGGATTGGACCCGCAACAGGCACTGGACAACGTGTTCACGGGCAGGGCGTACAATTCCGACCACCAGATGCTGCTGGCTGAGAAGGCAGAGGACCTTGTAAAGCAGGAGAAGATAAAGCTCATAGTGGTGGATTCCCTGACGTCCCAGTTCCGCTCCGACTACACCGGGAGGGGAACGCTCGCCAACAGGCAGCAGAAGATGAACCGGCACCTGCACAAGCTCCAGAAGCTTGCTGACGTGTACAACCTGGCCATCTATATCACCAACCAGGTAATGGCCAGGCCGGATGTCATGTTCGGCGACCCGACCGCTCCCATAGGCGGCCATATTGTGGGTCACCAGGCGACCTTCCGCCTTTACCTCAGGAAGTCCAAGGCCGAGACGAGGGTAGCGAAGCTTATTGACTCCCCGA
>CAZPUZ010000097.1:0-3225 GCA_964589875.1 uncultured archaeon | reverse complement strand
TCATACAGACCATGAACCTTGAGAAGAGGAGAAGGAACCTATACATATACGCACCTGATGCCGAGAGATTCGTCGGGGACATACTTGACCTTGATTACTGGGGACCGAGGTTCAGGATAATTCCCAAGACCGTGCCATCGGAGGGTAATGAGCCTACAGTGCTGTGGAAGAGCAAGCATTTTCAGGTCTGCTCCGTCCCGGTAAGACATACAGTCCCGTCTGTCGCCTATTGCCTCAAAGAATGGGACAAGGTGAATGTGGACCTCGAGAAAGGCGCGAAATACGGCCTTAAGCAGGGGCCCCTGATAGGGAAACTGAAAGCCAGGGGAGAGATTGAGTTCAAAGGACAGAAGATTAGGATTGAGGATGTGAGCAGGACGACACCAGGTCTCAAGGTGGTATATTCGGGCGATACCAAACCCTGCAAGAACATAGAGAGCCTTTCAGAGGGTGCGGACCTGCTGATTCACGACGCCACATTCACTGAGGAGAAGGTGAACAGGATGCATGCCGGGGCCAAGGAAGCGGCGCAGACGGCCGCCAAAGCTGGCGTGAAGAAGCTCGTCCTCACACATTTCTCAAGAAGATACCAGGATACCGGCGAGCTTGAGAATCAGGCCAGGAAGCACTTCAGCAACACCGTGCTGGCCAGGGACTTCATGCGCATTGAACTAAAGAACGACGGCTGAGAGCATGAACCTCAATGCTTTTATATCCGCCGGGGATATGTTTGATGGGGATAAAACAGAGGTGTCATATGGGAATGTTCAAGTATGTGACTAACAGGACAATAGCCAGCAAGGACGGCAGGGAGGACGCTGGAAGGATCAAAGTGTGCGTCAAGAGCGACTCTGATGCGCTGGAGGGCGAGTACAGATGTCCGGAATGTGGCCACGAAGGCAAGGTCAATCAGGAATTCAAGAGACCTCTGTCAGTGAAATGTGAAGGTTGTGGACATGTCATCAAGCTGCCCAAGCTCAAAGGAAAGAAATAAATGGAGTCAAGAGAATTATAATACATGCGTGTGCGAATCAGATACTTCTATGAGATAGTATCCGTTGTCATCGGTATTGCCGTGCTTCTGTTCAACTTCTTCGTTCTGGCAGAGGTGATGCCTTTCATAGTCCCCGTGATAAATGTCATAGGCAGCCTCATCGCGGTAGTGCCTCCATCTCTCGTTTTCTATTCCAGATTCAAGAGAAGCAAGGAGATTGAGAGGATGTTCATAGTTTTCATCAGGGACCTCACTGATTCCATAAACTCCGGCATGACCCTGCCCATAGCCCTTGACAACTGTTCCAAGAAGGACTACATGGCACTCTCTCCCCTTGTAGACGAACTCGTGGCCCAGGTCCAGTGGGGCGTCCCTTTCAAGAAGGCCCTGAAGACGTTCGCAAGGAAGACCAAGTCTGTGGCCATCAAGAGAGCAGTAACGACAATCATAGAGACCTACAAGATAGGCGGCAAGGTCTCCGACACGCTGGAGGCGGTCAGCGAATCCCTGGTTGAAATAAGCAAGATAAGAGAGGAGAGGACAGCCTCGGTGCACTCCCAGATTATCACATCCTATCTCATATACTTCGTTTTCATATTCATCCTCGTCATACTCCAGACGTTCCTGATACCTGCGCTTTCTGAGATGCCGGGCAGCGGGGATGCTGGGCCCGCATCAACGAGCGCCTTCATAAACACAAACGCATTCACCAACTTCATCATGGTTCAGGGTTTCTTCGCAGGCCTGGTCACGGGCAAGATGGCAGAGGGTGCCATCGTAGCAGGCTTCAAGCACAGCATACTTCTGATAACTATGGGATACACGCTGTTTTCTTTCGCATCCCAGTTCCAGATATCGCTCTTCTAGCAGATTTATTAAGAAACCAGCACAATCTATTCATGTGGGGTCATGGCTAGACTGAAAGGCATATCGCCGATGGTTTCAACCGTGCTTCTGATAGCGGTGGCGGTATCTGTGGGGATGATTGTGACCAACTGGATGCTCGGATGGACAGAGGACCAGACGGGCTCAGACAATGCATGCGTGACAGGCACCTACTACATCATTGAGAAGGCGGAATGGAACAAAAGCGCGGACCTCAATAGCACCCTCCGTCTGAAGATAACCAATAAAGGGGAATACAAGATATACGGCTTCAGCGTAGAGATTGACAACGGCACCAGCATCATGCTGTTTGACACTAACGAGGTCGGCCAAGGCGGCATCAGCGCGTCAAACAGGCTGGAGAGGGAGCACTCTGCCTACATCATTGTAAACCTCACGAACACAACTCTGGGATACCCCGCTTTCGGCAGAAGCCTGCTCACTTCTGATGAGGCGGAAGTGAGAGTCACAAACGATGCATGCGATGGTGTTTCCGCCAAGACATCAACTATCAGATGATGAATAATATTTAAGGAAGCTGCCTCAATAATTAAGTGATGTCAATGTTCAGGAGCAGGAAAAAGGCTATTTCACCTCTTGTTGCTGTGGTGATGCTTATAGCTTTCACCCTCATTGTCGCAGGTATACTGGCTACTTTTGTCACCCAGATGACCCAGACCCAGACAAGGGCCGCCGAGGTCTGTACTGATGCCAGCGTTCGCCTGGAAAAGGCCAGCTATGACAAGGACGCAGGGGCCGGGCCTGCTGGCAACCTCACTCTTACGGTCTACAATACGGGCAAGACCAATCTGAGGTTCAAGGTACTGCTCACCTATTCCAACGAGACGAGGCACATCGGGGGGATTGCAAGCCATCCGCACACATTCCCGGTTGATGCCGGCAAGATAGCTGTTGAGGCGCTTGATAACGTCACAGACGACCTGGTAGAGGTCACAATACAGTCCATGCAGTGCGACCCTCCCTGCTATGAGTGCCAGGGGGCCCAGGACTTCGTGCCTTACATGGATATCAAGGGACTGGGCTACTGAGCTTTTTTTAATCTGACGGCATAGTAATGTTATGGCAGAGTACAAGCAGGTGATAATCGTCAGGAGGGACCTGAGGCTGAGCAGGGGGAAGCTCTCGGTCCAGGTGTCCCATGCATCCCTTGACGCATACGGGAAGGCAGACAAGAGGATGCGCTCTGAATGGGAATCCGACGGCGCGAAGAAGGTGGTTGTCAGAGTGGAAGGTTTAAAAGACCTTATGAAAATATATGAAGATGCCAGGGAATCCGGTCTTCCATGCAGCATCATAAAGGATGCGGGAAGGACGGAGCTTGCCCC
>CAZPUZ010000096.1:2173-3225 GCA_964589875.1 uncultured archaeon | reverse complement strand
AAGGCTATCACATTATATCCCTCCTGCTTTAATGACTTGAGCTTGCCTATGTCTGCTTCTTCACTGGTTTTTGAGTATTTTACAGGCCATTCACCATCATCCCCGGAATTTGTGCCCAGAAAGCTTTCAATCAGCAGTATGTCTGCTTTGCCATAATCATGTCTTTTGTGCCTGCCCCATCCTGTGTTTACTATGATCTTTTTTCCTCTGTCATGTAAGCCCACTGCTAGGTTGTCTATATACACATTGTCTGCTGAAGCCCAGTCAAGGAAAACGCCGTCATTGTGTTCTGAAAGAATCTTCTCCTTTTGGGACCGGTCGTTTCTGTGGGTATAAGAGAATGCTTCCAATCCCTCTCCTCTGGCACGGTCTAATATGCCCATCCATTCTGAGGCGAATATGCCGAGGTCGAAACATGACCAATCCTGCTGTGCTGCAAAACGGCTCTTAAGGCTTCCAAAATACATGCATGCAGTTTTCATCTTATAATGATGGCAACAAGTTTTTATTCCCTTTAATGCACCCTGAATTCAGTGCAGGTCTTGTACATGCACGGGCCGTATGGCAGGACCTTTCTCTGCTCAAGTATCCTGCACTCCCTTCTCAGCTTCCTGCATTCCTTTCTGATGATATCCGCGGCCTGCCTGAAGACAGTGTCCTGCGGGCCGATGAAATAGAAGTGGATTATCCCGTCAGGCTTCAGGCACCTGATGGCAGTCTCAAGGAACTGGTGGCCTTCATGCGGCAGGGGCATTATGACGCGGTTGCACTTGCCGTAATACTGCTTGCATGCCTGCCTGCACTCCCCCAGCAGCGGCTCAACCACGTAGCTTAGCTTATTCAGCCTGACGTTCTCCTTCATCCATTTCACGGCGTTCGGGTTAATCTCAACCGCAAATATCTTCCTGACTTTCGGCTGCTTCTTCCCGATGACTATGGCGTATGGTCCGATGCCGGCGAACATGACAAGCACAGTCTCTTTCGGTCTCACCTTGGATGCGATCCTCTCCCTGTCCGTGCCTTCCCTAGGAGAGAAGTACGACTTCCTGACG
>CAZPUZ010000096.1:0-2163 GCA_964589875.1 uncultured archaeon | reverse complement strand
TTATGGTGTCCTTCCCTATTATCGGGCTCAGCCTGCGCAGCCTGTACTCGCCTTCGCGGTCGCTTTTCTTCTCAAGCACGGTCTTTATCCTGGGATGTGTGGCGATTACGGATTCGGCTATCTCTTTCTTTTGCTTCTGCCTGCCTTCGGGCACCTCTATTATAGCGATGTCCCCTATGATGTCGTAGCTGTGTATTAATGGACGGATGGCTCGCCTCTTTCGGGCCAAGCCATCTTTCCTTTCTTCAGGCCTGATGGCTTGCTTATGTTTTCTCAAGCCATCTTTCCTTCCTTTTGGGCGGGGAGCCGGCTTCTGGTGGTCGGTTCCCGAGGCTCCCTTCTTTTTCACCTTTTCCATAATGCATCATATGTGGGGTTTACTAATAAACCCCCCATGGGCTAAGAAAAACATGCTGATTTATTAGTGTTTCGGCATTCAATAATAACATGAACGGCAGTATCATTGCGATTTTTGTCCTTGTTCTTGCGGTCATCATGCCGGCGGGAGTGCTTGCTGACGGCTGCCTGTTCCTGCCCGACCTTGACACGCATGTATATTCTCCCAGCCAGAAGGCCGTGATAGCATGGGACGGCTCACTGGAGACCATGGTGCTCTCAACACAGATAGGCATGGAATCCCCTGAGGATGTTGCCTGGGTGGTTCCTGTTCCTTCCAGCAGCAAGCCTGAGGTCTCTGAAGGCGAGATGGATATTTTTTATGATATCGCCTCCCTACTGACACCAAGCCATAAGGGAGGCAGGTCTTTTGGCGACATGCTGCCGGCGGGCAACATCCAGGGCGAGGGTGTTGAGGTGATTGAGGAGAAGAAGATTGACATCTATGACATAGCCATACTTAAGGCGACCGACGCCTCGGTGCTGGTTGAATGGCTCAATGACAACGGCTATATCACCCCCAACGGGTCCATACCGGTGCTCCAGCATTATGCGGACCAGGATAATTTCTATTTCATAGCAAACAAGGTGAACCTGGAGAACAAATATGATGGCCTGGAGATAACGCCGCAGGACGCTGCATGCCTGAAGGCCCTTCAGGATGATTTCATCCCGGCTTTCGGGATTTACGGTTTCCCCGGCGAGCATGCCGAGATGATAAGCCATTATTTCAGGAACATGGACCAGTACCCGGAACTGATGGCCGCATGCGGCAACGCCTCCAATGCGACGGTGAGCGTGCTTTACAGCCTGTCCAACGGAGTGGCCACCCCGCTAAGGATTGAGTTCCGGCCATCACAGCCTTTCTATCCCATGAAGATGACATCAATCAATGAAGGGTCGCTGACTGCGAACATCTATGTCGTTTCCGGTTCTTACTATGAAGATTCCTCGGGACTCTTTGGCGTCCAGTCCATGACCCAGGCGCCCTCCCACATAACCGAGAGACTCGGCCTGGATGGGACTTCCTGTCTGACATATCTCCAGTTTCATGGAGACACGCAGGAACTCACCAGTGACTCTGTGTTCGTACCGTCATATTATGATTCCTCAAAGGATCCCAATTACGTTTCCCCAATGGAAATCATAGGCCAGTTCGTCTTCACCATGTTCATACTTACGATGATGGCATGGTGGTTCTTCCTGGTGCCGGTTGCAGGCTGCTACATAGCGGGCTGGACGCTTAGGGGTAAGAGCATGCTGATAAGGCTTGCTGCGTTTGCCTGCTTGGTGGTCATAGGGCTGGCGCTGCTTGGCTTATCCGGCGCGTTCTATGATGTGGAGAGTTCAGCCATAGGAATAGCAGCCCTTCTGGTGCTCGTGGCAGCCGGTTACCTCCCGGCCGCCTTCCTGAAGTGGAGGGAATGGAAGAAGGTTCTGCTTGCTGTGGTTCTCATGCTTGTTGCTGTCGCTGCGTTCGTCGCCAACGCCCTTGTCTGACTGAACGTTTATATGGGAGCTTGACAAATACACTAGTGTGACTTTTATGGCCGAACTGAATTACAGGAAACTTGCGGTGAACATCTGCGACGCCATGCGGATAGGCAGGAAGCCCAATCCCGGGATAAAGCTGGCTGAGAGGGAGTTCGGGAAGGCCTTCGTATCATCGCTTCTCAAGAAGAGGACCATTGACCTGAAGGGCTTCTCATCCGCCAGGAAGAAGACCATCATGAAGATGCCGCATAGATAGGTCAGCTCGAAACCCAG
>CAZPUZ010000095.1:0-3328 GCA_964589875.1 uncultured archaeon | reverse complement strand
TCACTATGATCTGTGCCTGCCTGTTCTCGTCAAGATGCATGCCGAATTCCGGCGTTTTGCCGGTGAGCGCGGAAGCCAGAGCGCTGGGACCGCCCTCCCTGTTCGTTTTCAGGCCTAGAACGGAATTCGCATAAGCCACGGCAGAGCTCTCGCTCCATGCCACGTGCTCCCCGTAATGGGGAACGTTGCCGATGAAGTATGGAGTGCATGTGCATGTGGTCACCACACCCATCCTCTTGAACGCATCTATCACCCTTTCCTGCTTCTCGGCGAATTCCGGGGATATGCCCAGGCTCTTCCAGTTCTCCATGTCCATGCCGGCAGGATTGAGTGTGGTCAGGACCCTGACCTTTCCATCCTTCGCCATATCTGAAAGATAATCAAGGCCTGCCTCACCAAGATTGTGATAGGAAACACCAGCTATCTGGACGGATGTGACGTCAATTAACCTTTCGGCCCCGAATATCTCACCCAAAGCCGTAAGGATTTCCATACTCTTCCTTACCGCATTGCCGTGCTTCCCTTCGAGCATCTCTTTTTCTTCCTGTGTTAATTTCATCTATTCACCATCGAGATAATCCTTAACATTGACCTTCGGGAATTCGGCCTTCTCAAAGTTTTTGCCGCCAGTTGCTGCCAGAGGCTTTGTCAGGTCAAATCCCATCTTGTACATCATCTTGGTTCCCGGTTCCCCGCTGGGGTCAAGGCTGCTTCCCGGTTCCCTCCCCTTGACGAATATGTCCCTGTCACCCTGGAACCTGGTGGCCATGGCCCACTCCACGCTCAATGGGTCGTATATGTCAATGTCACTGTCAACAACAAAAGCGTGCTTCATCGATGTGTGTCCTTTGAAAGCAGCTTCCAGCGCTTTCTTCCCATCATCCTCGTTCTGCTTGTCTATCTTAACTATGGAATGTATCCAGGAGCATCCGCCGGGATTGATGTTGACATCCAGGCATTTTATGCCCGCCTTGGTGACCTCTCTGAATATGGTGGGCTCCCTGGGCATGCCCATCATGACCTTGTGCTCCAGCGCTCCCGGAAGCAGCGCCTGCCATATGGCGTCTTTCCTGTGGGTTATCTTCGTGACAGTGAACACAGGCTCCTGCCTGACCTTGTCATATGTCTCTGTAAGGTCAACGAAAGGCCCTTCATCGGCTTTCTCTTCAAGGTCAATGGTGCCCTCAAGCACGAACTCACAGTCTGCAGGTATAAGGGCGTCAAATGTCCTGGCCCTGGTGACCCTCAGCGGCTCAAGCGCGTTGGCAATCTCAAGCTCGTCCTGGTTGATGTCAACGGACAATGCCGCCGCCAGCATGGCATTAGCCCCGTTGCCTATGCAGACAGCTATGGGCATCTTCCGGTTCTTCTGGAGGTATTTGTCAAAATGCCTGCCAGATACTATCCTAACAGAGAACCTGTTCTTGCCTATCTGCATCATGCGGTGGTAGTCCATGTTCTGGCCGTGCTCGCTGTCCTTGGTGATGACGAGACCGGATGATATGTAATTGCCGCCATCCCTGTCGCAGTGAAAGAGTATGGGGAGCTTGTCCAGGTCCACTTCATCCATCTCAGCTTCCTGACAAGGCGCATTATCAATGACTTCAGGCTTGCTGGGATTCTCAATCGCGTTGATGAGCTTGGGTATCAGATCGCTGGCTTTTATTCCGAAGTACTGGGCGACAAGGTCCTTTGTGGAGAAGACGTT
Organism: uncultured archaeon; assembly: GCA_964589875.1. Classification (GTDB taxonomy): domain Archaea; phylum Aenigmatarchaeota; class Aenigmatarchaeia; order QMZP01; family QMZP01; genus QMZP01. Next base: position 1,620 of record CAZPUZ010000095.1, on the reverse strand, counting down.
GCCGGTGACCCTGAAATCCGATTCCTCTATCTTATTGAAAATCACTGGCTTCCCGTCAAGCTCCTTGAGAAGGCCCGAAGCCGTGAGCTTCTTTGAAACCGGCTTGCTTATCGTGACCTTGCTGCCCTGCTTGTCAAGGAACTCCCTCAAACCCATAAAATCATTCCCATCTCTTGAATTTGCTGTTCTCGATGCCCAGGCAGTCCAAGACTTTGCCTGTGATAAAGTTGTAGATGTCATTTATATTGTTTGGCTTGTGGTAGAAACCCGGTGACAGCGGCATGACAATACCACCATACCTTGCAATCCTTGCCATGTTCTCCAGGCACGGGCCGCTGAGCGGCGTCTCCCTGACGCACACAACCAGCGGCTTTCTTGTCTTCAGCATATTATCCGCCGCCCTTGTTATGAGAGTTCCCGAGTGTGCGTTGGAAATCTCGGAAACAGTCTTGACGCTGGCGGGTACCACGACCATCCCGTCTACTCTGAACGAAGAGCTGGAAATTGAGGCGGCCATGTCCTTGTTCTGGAAGATGTGGTTGGCCATTTTCTTCACTGCCTCAGGCTTGAGCTCGGTCTCCTCCTCAATGAGCCTGCCCGCCCATTCGCTCATTGCAAGGAACGTCTCAACACCTGCCTCTTTCAGGGCCCTAAGCACTTCCACGCCATACCTTATGCCTGAGGCCCCTGTCATCGCTACGATGATTCTCTTTCCCATACACAGAGATTGGCTGATATATTTAAAGATATGTCGTATGTTGCAACGTCAAAAGCAGAACCATATCAGCCTATGGTTGTCCTCAGGGCCCTGAAGCCCGCATCCTCAATGGCTTTGGCGACCTTTTCCTGGGATTCCTTTCCCGGAGTGAGGGCAATCATGTAGCCGCCCCGCCCTGTGCCGGTCAGCTTTGCACCCAGAGCACCGTTTTCCTTCGCGATTCCAATCAGCTTCTCAAGCTCGTCACATGAGACCTTTATCTGCCTGAGCAGCTCTTGGTGCTCGTCCATGAGCCTGCCAACCTTCTCCCATTCTCCCTGCTCAAGCGCTGACCTGGCCTCGTTCACTATAACCTCATACCTTGAGAACAGCTCGGCGAAGCCCTCGGGGTCCTGCTCATGCATCCTGGCTACATCCCCGACCACTGCCTTGGTCTCCTGTGTTATGCCTGTGTTGCCCAGCACTATCTCAACCGGCTCCCCGGCTTTGAGGTGTTCCATGGTGTTGGGCCCGTCCCCCGTGTTCTTCACGAACCACAGCAGGCCGCCGAACGTGGAGCATGTGTTGTCAATGCCGGAGGGCTTGCCGCTGCCCGCGGCCTCGGCCGCGTATGCCGCCTCGTTAATCTTCTCGTCGCTCATGCCCAGTCCCAGCATGTCGCTGAACGCCCTGGAGACGCTGGTCGCCAGGGCCGCACTGGCTCCCACGCCGCTGGTGCAGAACAGGTTCCCCGATAGTGTTATCTTAACCGGATTGCTATCGGGGTTGATATTGAAGAAATTGAACAGCGCCCCGAATTCCCTGTCCATCTCGGCCTTCTTCTTCTCCTTGTAGCCGATTGTGGCAGGTCGGTTGTCGATGATTTCCGTCTTTTCGGACTTCTCAATTGTCGCGATGGTGTG
>CAZPUZ010000094.1:0-3356 GCA_964589875.1 uncultured archaeon | reverse complement strand
ATATGTTATTATCAACCCTTGATCACAGTGCGGTAGTACACAGACTGACCAGCAGTTGGTGATTTCCTGATTATCCTGAGCACGTCGCCCTTCTTGGCACCGATAGCCTTGGACATAGGATCTGTCTCCTTTATTTGGGGCAACTGGTCCTTGTCCACTCCCAGAGTCTCCAGAACTTCTTTCCTTTCCTGCGGAGTCAAAACCTCGTGCTTGGGCACCAATTCGTGGTCTTGCACATTCATATATATCTTACCAACGCTTCCTTCCCTGCGGGTCTTTCCTGTGTATCGCAGCCGCCTTCCAAGCGGCCGCCCGTTCCATTTCATTCTTTGAAATCAGGAGTATAAATGTATGATAGGGGATTTATAAGGTTATGCTGACTTTGCGAACAGTCTGTCCGTATTCAGCCTGGATCGGAACAGCTCCGGATTCCTCCTGTGGAGGTCGTCCCTGCCACGCTCTGACCTGTAGACGAATTCGTCCACAAATTCCTTGTGCATGAAGTATGAGTATTCATCAATGATCAGCCATGACGTCACGTCTTCCATTCCGAAAGGCTCAGCCAGATAAAGTTCGTTGGCTCTAAGAGAATCCCCTGACTCAATGACATCCGTTGTTGAATGCGCCTGGCCGCTGGCCGGCCATCCCTCAGCCGAGCCGTCTATTGGTTCTATACGGTATTCACCGTCCCGGTAACCCATTCCATCCTCTGCCACGTGCCTTCCTATCTGAGGGAATTCTGTGGCCATGAGAGCGGCGTCCGGATTATCGCCATTGATGCGTTCCCTGGCCTCCTCAATGCGCCGGATGTTGTAGCTTCTGGGGAATGCAGTGCCCACAATCACAGGCTTGAACCTCAGGTTCAGGAGAGGGATATATCCCTTCTCCCGGAGGGCTTTCTCAAACTTCTCGCCGCCCTCGTATTCCTCTAAACCCAGCCTGTCAACAATGAAGTCCCTGCCCGTTATGCCCATGCCCCCGAACCTTTCTATTGAGGTGGGGATGTTGTGAGGCCTTCTCACGATGAGGTTCACCCTGTCAACCTTGTTCCTCGGGTAATTGGCGTTCCGGAGAACCGACTGGTCCAGTTGCATGTACTTTATCCTGCCGTTGGGCATAGGCATTTCTGTACAATCCCACATGTCTTTCAGGCCGCCATCCCAAAGGTGACCATCGGGTGCGTATATGTTAAGCGTTCCTTCTTCCCTACCGCCGTGCCCAGGCGGGGCTTCCCCGATTACATACTTCGGACTCATAATCACATCCTCATTATCTCCAGGTCCTTGATGTCCGGATTCTGCAGGACCTCTTTCCTCATTCTCTCCAGCGAGCCATTGCACTCCGATGTGTCGGCGATAACGTCCCACTCCGCCATCTTGTTCTTTGCAAGCGTCTTGCTCTCGCTCATTATGATGTTTATCTTGTAGTCCGCAAGTATGTCAGCTATGTGGGCAAGCGAACCCGGAGCGTCAGCAATCCTGAACCTCAGCTCCGCCGTCTTCTCCTTGATGAGGGGCAGCATCTTGATGGAGGCGCTTTCCCCGTCCTCAATGAGCACCAGCTCTGTGCCGTCGTCAATGCCAAGGTATTTCCTCACGTGGATTGGGATAAGTATCCTGCCCTTTGAATCAAGCCTGACGATATTTGAAGTCCTCATAAAACACCCTTTGCGGGATGCAGAAATACCCACACTATTCCCACAAAACAATGTCATATTATGGTAAGCAGGGTATTTAAAGCTTTTACGTGGGAAACGTGGGTTTATAAGCTTTTCCTATTCAATTTCATGAAGGAAGAAGAAAGCAGGCAACATAAGCTTAAAAAATTAACTATATTTATGATTATCACTTGGTAAGAAAAAGTGATAGAATGGAGCCCGAAATAATAATAGGATTGCCCAAAGGTTCAATGAACAACCCTTCCAGGAGGGGTTACTCGGCTCAGCTCCTTCATGGCGCGGGTTTCGTTACAAGGGGGTATGACCCGGGTGTGGAGGAGAACCACGTAGTATTCTTGAATTATTCCCCAATCAGGGGCTCTACCGTGATATCCCAGCGCTCACATGAGCAGCTCTACGAAGGCAACATTGACGCCCTCGTGGCAGGGGCTGACTGGGCACGCGAGTGGGCGCTTGAAGGCAGGGAAAACCATCTGATCAGGCCGCTGGGTTTCGGCGACGTCAACATCGTGACAGCCACACCCAAGGAGACAGGCCTGCAGGGGGTTGAGAAGGACCGTTTCTATCATCACATGCTGAAGAGGGCACAGAGCAACAACATCGTGCAATGCTTCACCGAGTATCCGGCCATCGCCGAGTATGAGCTCATGAGCAGCAAGCCATACAGGGACATTTTCGGGGATATGGTGCCTGAAAGGCTTTCCACCAAGGGTGAGCCCATCAACAGGGGAAGGCCCGTGAACAAGAAAGTGAGGATAAGGCACATACACGGCCACGCGGAGTCTGAGCTGGGTTGTGACGCGGACTGGATAGTTGAATGCACGCAGACCGGCGACTCCCTGAGGAGGGGAGGTGCAGTAGTCGGTTACAGGATAATGGCTTCAGAGGCCGGACTGTACGTCTCTGATAAAACCATGAAAGACCCCGAAAAGCTTGACATGGTCTACTGGTTCGGCTCCATGCTGGGCGACGGCAAGAGAAAGGAAAGACCATACGGCATGGAAGAGCAGTTCATGGTTGACGCCAACGTGAACGAGCAGGTCATTAGACCGCTTGCATCAATGATAACCGAAAAGGATTTCTGTGATGTTGCCCCAAGCCTCAGCGACCTGATAGGCAGGAGCGGTTACAAGGCTATAAAGGTTGATATACCTGTCGCCAAGTGGCCATATTTTGCCCGGGAGCTTTGGAATTTCAATGCCCGGCATATAGGCATTGACGGCGACAAGAGCGCAGTTGACGACATCAGGATAGGATGTGTCATCAAGTCTCTTGGCTCTAACGGCTCGGAACCGCGGCCCGATACATCCGATTCGGCATCCCCTGCCATACAAGAATAGCATGGCATGCCCGTCTGAATGATACAGGCGGCATTATCAAGAATAATATGGGCCCGGAGGGATTTCCAAGATTGTCCCTCATTTCCAGGAAGGGATGATACAAGAGGGGAAACCTGGGTTTCCTCTTTTGTTTTTGAACCCTCGACCGCCAGCTTCTATGGCTTGGTTGCGGGCAGCCATTATAAGACATACACCGCAGTATCCAGGGAGCACCTGAATACAAGTAGTTGGTGCTCTAGACCAACTGAGCTACGAGCCCACTATTTATTAATGGTTATTTAGATTAAAATGAATTTAAAAGTATAAAACTCAGCCAGCTATTATTTTCTTTTTTGGTA
>CAZPUZ010000093.1:0-3381 GCA_964589875.1 uncultured archaeon | reverse complement strand
CTGGTGCCCGAGGACACCATAACAGAGATGCCCCCATACGCCGAGATGAGGGCGAAGGGGGTTGATGTGATTTTTTCAATAGGTGACAAGCAGGACCCCGAGTGGACCAAGGGGCTTGAGAAGCGCCTGCTGCTCGGCGCACCTTCAGGTATGAAGATGTATGAGATACTTGACAAACGCGGAGTGAGGTGGGGGATACTGGGACTGCCTGTTGAGCTCAGGGACAAAAAGCACTACATCGTGCCCAAGCGGAAATATGAGAGGGTTTATCTTGATGCGATAAAGGCGACCTTCAACCCCAAGACGGAAAAGCTTGCGAGATTCTACAAGAGCAAGCTCAAGGGGGGAGATGATGTTCACATAGTGGCCGAGGATGGTACTGACCTCAGGTTCTCCATCAAGGGCCGCCCCGTTCTGCTGGACCACGGCAGGATTGATGATGAAGATCTGGCAAGAGGCGACGTAGGCATTAACATGCCGACCGGGGAGGCATTCCTTGCCCCGCTGGAGCATTCAGCGAATGGCAGGATATTCTTTGATTACGTTAACATGCCCGGATTCGGCCATGTTAAAGGGGGCCTGTGGATAACATTCAAGGATGGCAAAGTCGTCAAATACGAAGGCAGGAATGCGAAGGAGACCGCTAAGTTCAGGAAGTTCCTGGAATCAAACACAGGCGAGAAGGACAGGATTGCCGAGCTTGGGATTGGAACCAATCCGGGGTCCAAGTTCATAGGGACAATAATAGTTGATGAGAAGATATACGGAACTATACACATAGCAATAGGCAACAACACCGGAGCCTACCACGGAAAGAACAAAGCTTCATCCCATCTTGACATGATAAAGCAGATGAAGGGAAAGAAAGGCAACCTGTTCGTGGACGGTAATATTGTCATCAAGGATGGCGAGCCGGCCGGGAAAGTTTAGAATGAAATCCCTTTTGGCATACCCTTAAATTTCTTCGTTCCAATTCTATTCCATGCAAGAGTCTGACGGATACAGGTTCTCTCCTTCTGACGATCCACTGAAAGTAGTATTCTTCTTCTCCGGCGGTGCCAGCAGCATGAAGGCTGTGCTGGAGAGCCCGGACACGGCAAGATATACGAAGTCATAGGGGCGGTGTCAAACCGCAGCGAAGAGCAGGCGCCTGTTGGGTGGGACATCGCACAACAGCATGGCATCACTTTTCTCGCGGATTTGGGAACAGGATTATCAATGTCCACCCGGGCAAGTCAGAAAGGCTGCCCGTTGACACGGGCTTCGTTGAGAAGATGGAGAGGCGGGGGCATACGGCAGGATTGCCGACTATGCCAGGGATGAGCTCCAGCAACGGATGAAGATTGAATGTGACGGGCCGGCCTTCTGCGAGACATTGCGGCTTATCGCAGAAAGGAGAACCGAAGGGCAGGAAGACGGGAGCAGGGCTGAGCTTGATGTAGGCAGGATGGCCATATTTGAAGACCACGCAGAACTGGACGATGACACGCTGCCTTATGGCGGATATCAGATGGGGGATTCAGAATAGATAATGGTTCATTCAGCCTGGTATTCCAGGTCGCTGTCCGCTTCTTCTCCAAGCGTCCATGGCGAATTGGTGATGACCAGCTGGTTGACGGGATTGCCGCCCCTTTTCTCCTTTGATTCATCACAGTAGCCTGTCCTCATGGACCCTACTCCGAATTCGTCTGCCAGCTCCATGACATGTCCCTGCATCTCCTGAGGGCCTATGACATCCAAGCCGATGCCCATGTTGAAATCCTGGTACATGTTTTCCCATCCTTCCCCGGTCTCTGACTGGATCAAACGGAATATCTCGTCAGGCATGGGAAGTCCGTCCTTGACGTACCTGATACCCCTGCCTACCCTTGTGCACTTGGTCTGTCCGCCGCCAGTGTTAAGTACAATGCCGTGAATCTCATCGCCATACCTCCTGAGAAGCTCGTGGACTATTATTGAGAAGTGCCTTGTAGGCGATATTATGGCTTCACTGACTGACATTCCAAGGTCACCTGGGCGGTCATCAACACGGAACCTGCCTGTGTATGTGTTGTCATCCCTGCTTGTGTCCTTGATTTCAGGGTATTTCCCTGCATAATCCGGATGCATGAGCACATGACGGGCCATTGTTAAACCGTTTGACATTATTCCGCTGTTCGGTCCACCTTCAATGTCGCAACTCCCGCCGCTCCTGAGGCCCATGATTATGTCTCCCGGAGAAATCTTTTCACACGTCACTATCTTCTCCCGCGGAGCGCGGGCGTATACGGTTCCGTCAAAGACATATGTCCCGACCTGGTCGGGCAGGTCTGCAGTCTCCCCGCCAGCAAATGTGAATCCCATTCCATGCTCTGCGTAGAACTCCATCAGCTCGGCGAACCTCTGGTTTATGGCGTCCATGTAGACTTCCTTTGGGACGCGGCTCTTGTTGATTGCTATGTTGTCAGTAAGCATTACAGGATCAAGCCCTGAGCATGCAATGTCACCAAGGTTCATCTCAACGCAGTCGTCAACGTCGCCGCCGAACACCGATGAATCTCCGGTCTCCCTCCAATGAAGATAGCGCTGGATGCTCTTGCTGCCGACACCGTCGCCATGCTGGCACACGATGAGACCAGTATCCGGGTCTTCATACATCTTGCAGAAAGCGTAAGGGAAATTGTCCTTTGAGACGGCCGTCATCCTCCGACCGAAGCCGCCTTTCCTGGCATCAACACCAAGCCCTGAGTAGGTATCTCCCATTCACTATTATTGCATATAAAATTTTAAATAACCCAATACAGCCAACCTTAAATTTTTTTCTGACAATAATAAAGCGTTCCCTTATGCTCCAAAAAACTTCATCAAAGCCACTACGTTCTGACGTGCCAGTAAGGATAGCATTCCGTTACTGGTAGATGGCTTGAAGATAACGTAAGACACAGTGAAGCCCCTGAAGGGTTTCATCTGTTTCTCTGAGGCAGGCTATCCTGCATATCCGGATGAAGGAGGATAATCATGATTACCGAAAGATTCAAGAGGTCCTCTCTGTGGAGAAGAGAAGAGGAAGTGCTTCTTGCGCTCCTCAGGAACAGCGTATCCACAAGCATAACAGACGTGGGGATAGAGAGACGATTCGTCATAGAGACCAGCGCACCTCTTGACGAAGATGGGATGGCGATACTTGAATGGGTTCTGAAGGAAGCCTTTGAGCCCGGCCAGTTCGGAAGCGAATCGTTACTTTCCGGTGACGTGTTTGAGGTCGGGCCGAGGATTGAGATTGTCACTCCATCAAGCACCAATGCGGTGTCCATCTGCCACGCATGCGGCCTTGGCCAGGTTACGCGCATAGAGCAGATGAGGAGGATAAAGGTCGTTCTGTGTGAAGGAGACGAGCTGTCA
>CAZPUZ010000092.1:0-3428 GCA_964589875.1 uncultured archaeon | reverse complement strand
TATAATCACAGAAATGCTGATGTATTTAAGATGCTAGTCCATATATGTTTAGGAGGTCATTTGGTGCGGAAATGACCTAATCACCAAAATGAATTGATAATCCACAGTTATCCTCCCACACAAACCGCGAAGAAAAGCGTGATAACCCCAAGTTATCCTTCCACACAGACTACGAAGAAAATCATGATAACAGCTAGTTATCCATCGAAAAACAGCGCATTTCGCTGCGTGAACTCGCCTTTATCCTAAAACAAAATAGAAAAAAATTACATTCTTCCATATATTCTGTGGGCTTGTCCGGCAGTCATAAACTCTGTTACTTTCACGATCCTATTCTTAATATCTATTATGTAAAAGAATCTATGGTCACCAACCCTTAGCCTGTAAATCGATTTTCGTGTTCCTTCGATCTCTTTCTTATCTCTTCCATCAGGAAATGGGTCATTCCCCAGCGATTTAAGCCTGCCCTTAATATTGTTGGATTGCTTTTTCGGCATGGCATTTATTCTTTCGGATACGCCAATCTCGACAAGAAGCTTATACATCTAATCAAGCTCCACAAAATTCCCTTCCTTGGCTATCCTGTGCTGGTTTTCCACAAGAAAGTCTATTCTTTTCATTCTCATGTATTCCTGGATAAGTCTCTGGATGACGATGTCATATGTGTCACCCATTGTCCCGACACCTTTAAGCTTCTCTACTGTGGACTTTTCTAATTGGATGCTAGTTTTTTGCATATTACATAATTACTATAGCAATATATAAAGGTTATGTATAGCACTTAAGATATAGAACTCGCCTTTATCTATGTATAACATATGTGTGGTATGGAGGGACATTACCTGAAAACCTTCATCAGCTGCTTGCTGATTCTCATGGGGTCCCTGTGCTGCCATATGTTGCGGCCGACAGCCATGCCCTTTGCTCCGGCGGCCTTTGCGTTGCGGGCCAGATTCAGGAACTGCGCATCGGTGAGCTTGGAGCCTCCCAGGCACAGCACCCTGCACTTGCCGGCCGCTGCGACCACCTTCTCAAAAGACGGCACGGTTCCCGTATACTTGACCTTTACGAAATCTGCGCCTATCTCAAGGCCGACCCTGGCCGCGTATTCAACATGCCTTGATGTGACATTTCCCACGGATTTGCCTCTTGGGTAGGCCCACAGTATGACGGGCATGCCGGCGTCATGTGCCTCGTCAACTATCCTTCCGAATTCCTCAAACATCCTTGACTCATAAGCCGAGCCAATGTATATGGTGTACCCCACTGCCCTGGCCCCCAACTCGCGTGCCTCCTCAACAGTGCATATCTGCTCTGAGACAGGCTCGCCCTTGTAGAGGTTGGTCTTGCCGTTGAGCTTGATTATCAGCGGCACCTTGGAGTAATTGCTGTCATAATATTTCTCGGCGATGCCCTTGTGAAGTATTATCCCGTTGTAGCCGGCTTTCTTCGCTATGTCCAGAATGTATTTGGGATTAACGCTCTTGTCCTTGAAATCTGACGTCCCGTGCTCCATGCCGTGGTCGTAGGCCAGCAGCAACGTAGTGCCCCTGGTAACCATGCCGCTGGTGTCAAGCTTCCTCATAAGAACACCTTCTTGGTAATCCTGCCCGGACGCCTCTTGGCGGTGTGGACGGCTTCGTTCCATGTGAGAAGCTTGTTGCGCGAACCGAAATACCTTATCACAGACTCCGAGTTCGCGAGCGCGAGCTGAAGCGAATCCTCTATGCCCCTGCCCTTTATCATGCCGGCGAGCATGCCGGAGGAGAAGGCGTCGCCGGCTCCCGTCCTCTCCCTTATCTCTGTTTTGTGTGGCGACAAACGATATATTTGCCTGCCATCGTAGCATTTGGTGGCCTTTGCGCCGTTGGTCATGCATATTATGCCGGGTCCCATGCCCGCCAGCGACTTCATTATACTTTCGTCCTGCTGCTGGCCGGACAGGGCTGAGGCCTCTTCCCGGTTGAGTATCAGCATGTCAGTCGCGTCAAGTATCTTTCTCAGGTAGCCGTGGCCTTTCTCGCACTGGTTTAAGCCGGGATTGAAAGCTACTTTGACGCCGTTTCTTCGCGCGAACGCTGCCAGCTTCTTTTCGGTCTCAAACGAATCCCCGACCTGGTTCGCGAGATAGAGCCACCTTGCCTTTAACGCCGCTTTCCTTACCTCAGACCACTTAAGGTCATTGTTGGCGCCCTTGTAATGGAGGATTGTCCTGTTGTGCTTGACGCTGTCAAGAATCACTGAATACCCGCTTTTGCCCTTTGCATTTGGGCCCATGAAGGAGACGCCTTCTTCTTTCAAGCCTTCAAGTATCATCTTTCCGTTGGCGTCGTCGCCAACCTTGCCGAGAAACCCGGCCTTGCAGCCCAGCCTCCTGAGGCCTATGGCTACGTTCATGCCGCAGCCGCCGGTCTGGAAATCAACATCCCGGACGAGAATCTTGTGGCCCGCCGGGTATTCCAGCTTGCCCTTCTTCTCCATGGCTTCAGTGCCGAGAAAGACGTCAACAGTGCTTGAGCCGAATGTTATCGCGTCATACATGAGTTAACCCCCAGTTCATACCCGGAGAGCTTCAATGCCCGGAAGTTTCTTGTCCGCCATGACCTCCATGAAGGCTCCGCCGGCAAGGGACACATGTGAGAACTTCTTCTTTTCTGAATAGAGGTCAACTGCCTCGGCAGCCGAGCCCCCGCCAATTATTGAGTACGCTTTTGAATCCGCGATAGCCCTTATGACCATCTCAGTGCCCTTGGAGAATCCCTTTATCCTGTTGTCACCAAGCACTCCCTTAAGATATATTGTTTTCGCCTTCTTAATAATGGAGGAATATCTTTCTGCAGTCTTTCTGCCTATGTCCCATATCATATGTTCGCTGGGCAGTCTGTCAACGGGTATCTCGTGCCTCTTACCGGCCTTTTCCTCTGCCAGGTCCTCGGGGTATTCAAACCTGTCCGGATACCTTTTCAGCAACCTCCTGACCTTTGGCACGAGGTCCAGCAGGCTCTTCTTTTCCATGGAATCCTTTTTTGCCAGGAACTTCTCCTTCCTGCCCAGACTGTGGCCGTTTGCTATAAGGCACAGCTCGCCGAGAGTCCCGCTTGTCAGAATCCTGTCCGCTGTCTTTACCTTCAGTGCCTTCTCTATGAGGTCAAAATAGTCAAATATCTTGAGCCCCCCGAATATGTAGATGTTGGGATGCTCCGCATGGCGCTTGGCCTTCTCGGCTGCAGTGTATTCGGATATTACCAGCGGGCCCGCTATCCTCGGTATTCCCGTGAAACCGATTACGGAAGCATGGGGACGGTGGCAGACAGAGAATGCGTTGTTGACATAGGCGTCAAACAATGGCTCCAGCGCCTTTACAAGACTGCCCTTTGAATGCTCCATGGGAGACAGCTCTTCCATCTCCCCGTCAACCTTCCTGACGT
>CAZPUZ010000091.1:0-3588 GCA_964589875.1 uncultured archaeon | reverse complement strand
TTGTATACGGCCCTGAAATTGTCGTATATGCACTCGGCATGCAGCTCCGTGATTATCCACTCCTCCATATAGATGTGGGTGATGCCGTATCCTTCAGGCACCGTGCAGTTCCGCAGGAATGCCTGGAGCATGACCATCCTTTGGTCCGCTTCCGGTGCATATTCCGCATAGCCGTCCATGAAGTTTTTCCTGTACGCCATGCCTGAGATCCAGTGCCCGTATGTCCAGTCCGAGAGTATGGTGGCGTTCTCAGGCGTGTTTTCCCGTATCCATTCAAAGGCGTTTGCCTGCTTGGGGATGGGATAGCTTGTCGTGAATTCCAGTGCGAAGAGCAAGCCTGCCATCAGCACGTATATGATGACAAATACTCTCAGCAGCAACCCGAACCTGCCGGTACCTTTCATGAGGAACGCAAGGCCGCATGCCGCGATGATGGGAACTGAGAACAGGCTGTAAAAGAAGAGCCTCCACAGGAGCAGGGTCGTCACTATGTTGAACAGGAACCATGCCCTCAGGAACCTGCTGCCGCTCTTCCAGAGGCCCGCAACGACCAGTGCCATTATCACCACGGGGAATCCCTCGTAGCCCAGCTCCCAGAACATCTTGCCTGCGAGCAGCTGGCCCATCCCATAGCCCCTGTCGGCGTAATCCTGGTGCAGGAGGTTGTACTGGGGGAGCCCGTGATGCAGCACCACCGGCACGTACCATGCGAGCCCTATCACCGATGCCAGGACCAGTATCATGAGCAAATCCTTCCTGCTGACCTCCCTGAAGAATGAATACAGGACGACAACAGCATATCCCATGAGCGCGGCCTCGGGGCTGAAGAGGGCGGCGGCTCCGAGGGATGCTCCCGCCACCGTCCAGTGTCTCCCTTTCATGACCGCATAGAGCGCAAGCATGCCCAGCATTATCGGGGGCGACCTTGTTGACAGGTGGCTGAAAAGGAATATGAACAGGGGGCTGGCTGCCATGATGACCAGCGCGTCATGACCCCTCACAAACTCCCTGGAAATCAGGTGGAACAGGACGGCGGTAGCCGCACCGAAGGCTGCCATCATCACCACGCCTCCCCATTCCAGGCCGAAGAACAGGCCGAAGAAGGCGAGCACGAAAGGGAAGGCGGGCGGGTAGGTATACGGCCTGCCACCAAAGCTCAGCGGGTCATACCATTGGAATTCGCCCGAGAGTATATCCTCCGCGGTGCGCTGGTGGAGGTATGTGGGGAATCCTGTGATGCCTGGTATCTGCAGCACATTCCAGCGCAGGACGGCGGGCAGCAGAAGTGTAATGAAAATCGCGGCGAAGATGAGCAGCGGCCTATATCTTGTAGACATGAGCATATCCATTCTCATAAACTGCCTCCATGGACGCCCCCAACCTTTCTATCGCGCCGGGGTACAATACATTATCCTCCCATTGGTTGATAAATACATAATCCGCACCGTAAGCCTCCACACCCGAAGGGTCGGTCTCATTGAACAGCATGTACAGCGCCGACCTTCTCTGCATGTAATCGGGAACCGCTTCCTGCAGGTTGCCCAGCACGTTAGCCTTTTCCGCGATGGCCGGCATCCATGCCGCGGAAGTCTGCCAAGGGGATGCCACCACCGCATCCTCTCCGATGTTGGCTCTTATCCACTCCAGCGCCCTAATGTCCTGCTCCCGTATCTCGGCCCTAGTGAATTCAAGGTTGTAGAACACCGGGAGGGACAGGAAGAGAAGCAACATCCCTAGGACCATCAGCAGCTTCCTGGAATGATTCCAGAGACGGAAGAAACCGTTTGACGCTATCATTGAAGCGGGTATTATGCTGAAGGTCATCACCCTTTCCGGGTACATTGGCACCAGGAAGATAAATGCGACTAGGATTGCATACCATGCAATCATCCTTCTTTCCGATACCATCAAGCCGGCTATGACGAGCAGTATGAAAGGCCACTGGAAGGCTGATATGAATCCCGGCAGCCCAAAATCATAAGCCGGCATCAGGGAAGCGGGGGCGCCTGCAAAAAACAGCCACAGTGCCAGGGCCAGCACGGATAAGAGCGGGGGATAGGCCTTCCTGATATGCTTGTAGTATAATACCAGGAACGCCAGCAGCAGCATAATCGCCGTCAGCGTATGCGTCACTGCTACAAGGAAGGCAAGCACTGTTGAAGCCATCAGCATGGTTTCCCTCCCCTCCTTCAGGTACCTTGATGTGAAATGCAGTGACAACAGCATCATGGGAAGCGCGAGATTGAAAGGCGCAGAGAAGCCGGACCACCAGATGATGTTCAGGGATATGCCATAGACGAACGTGGCGACAATGCCCTTTTCCCTCCCAAGAAAGCCTGTTGAGAAGAGATAGAACGCGGCCGCGGATATCACGAAAAGCAGTGGTCCAATGAAAGTGGCGGCTGTCATTGGTTCAGACAAAAGAAACACTCCGGTCATGAAGACATGGAACAGGGGCGGGTACGGGTTGGGTGTGCCGCCGGCATTCAGCGGGTCATACAGCACAGGGAAACACCCCCCTGCCATCAGGTCCGCTATCCTCATGTGGTAATACGTGTCGCTGCCCTTGGGGTGCCCGTTGCTGATGGCGGGCAGCAGGTATGAAAGCGCGGCAAGCAGTATAACGGCCGCCAGCAATGCCTTTTCCTTCCGCTTCATAATGAAATAGAATTGTATTCTATTATTATATTATCCGGATTAATTGATTGGTATGAAGCGCAATGCCTCGGTCGTCATCCCTGCATTCAACGAATCCGGGACAATAAGGCAGGTTCTTGAAAAACTGAGAGATGGGGCATATGAGACGCTGGTGGTTGACGACGGTTCCGTGGACGGCACATCAGACATCGCAGAGGGTATGGGATTCAGATGCATAAGGCTGGAAAGGAACAGGGGCAAGGGTTACGCCTGCAGGGAAGGTATCCGGCAGGCAAGTAACGAGAAGATTGTCCTGTTTGACGCAGACAACCAATTTGACCCGGCCCAGATACCCAGCATGCTGGAGATGCTGGAGGACAGCGACATCGTCATCGGGGAGAGGGACATGAAAAACGTGCCATGGCAGAGGCGCCTCTCTAATTCTTTCGCTGCCTGGCTTGTCAGCATTTCAGCCGGCAGGAGGTTCAGGGACGTGCTGTGCGGCTTCCGAGCAGTCCGGAAGCAAAGTTTCATGGGGCTTGGCATGGAGAAGGACAGATACGAGTTTGAGTCTGAAATGGTAATCAAGTCTGTCATGAAGGGTTTCCGGGTGTCTACGCTGCCTGTAAGCGTGCGTTACTTCAGGGGTGCATCAGGCATCAGCATTGGCCACAGCTTCATGGTCACCCTTTTTATCATCAAACAACTTATAAAACCCGGGTGAAGAAATGAATGAGATACTTCTGCTCCTGTCAGCTGTCCCCGGCATAGAAGCACGCGGGTCAAGCATCTACTTCATCTACTCCGGCCAGTGGTTCATGATACCGGTCGCCGTCCTCATCAACTTCCTGGCGGTGGCGGCATTTATAAGGCTGCTTGAGATGGGCAAAATACCTGACAGGATAGACAATCACATGGAAAGCAAGCTGAAGAAGGTCCACCATAGGGTTG
>CAZPUZ010000090.1:0-3588 GCA_964589875.1 uncultured archaeon | reverse complement strand
GCATCTATGAGCGGGCTTCCAGGCTTCAGTTTGAAGGTATCAATCTCGGAGAAGTAATTGTACAGGCTTGAATAATCCGTGCTGTCGTGCTCTTCATTTATTATGCTCCCCTCGCCGAATCCAATGTTGCTGAACACGCTGTATGCGGAGCCGGAAACGCTGTAGAAGTTATGGTCCATTGCCACGTTGCCCCACAATGCCTCGGGAGGCATGCTAAGTGAGCTGTCTATGAAGGCGTTGTTTCTGACTTCACCTACCTGCACCCAGTAATCCGGGTTTTCCTGCCATGCGTCCAGCCTGGCAGTGCTTCTCAGAAAGACGTTGTTGTAGACGTAGGTTTCGTTGGCACTGTTTATGCCGGCGGTGCCGTTCACCACTATGTTGTTGGTGAAATAAAGCGGGCCATTGTAGCTGAACCATGTGTTCTGGTGTCCCTCCTGCACCAGGATGTTGCCGTCCACGTAGCCGAAGGCGGTCTTGGTGAACTGGATGTTATCAGGATGCGTCCTGTCCGAGCCCTGGTGGTGGATGTAGTTGCCTATCACGTAGACATCCCAGACGTGGTACTTCCTTCCGCCATTACCTGACCAGACGCCGTTGTCCAGATTGGCGTATATCTCGTTATACCTCACAGTAAAATTCTTCCCGCCCCCGAAGCTGACGCCGTTGCCATAGTTGTGATGGAGATTGCTGTTCTCGATTATTAGCCCCCCGCATTTGGATGTCTGGCTATGGTCGAATATGTCGCATCTAGCGGTCACCCCGCTTCCCATGTTGTGGTGTATGTCGGAATTCCTTACGATACAGTTGCGGTTGCTGCCGAAACTGTGTGAAAAATCCAGCGCTTGGTCCCGGTAGTATCTCATTTCCAGGTTGTCGAATACAAGATTCTCGTGGTTGGTGTATGCATCATTCAGGTCGAATGCCGTCTCTTCCTTGCTTATGTCAATATCCTGCGGGGAAGCGCCGTCCGGGGGCCACATGTAAAGCTCGTACGTGTCTGCCTCGGAAATCACCGCCTGCGCGCCTGCTATGTTGGTGACCCCTCCCGGACTCACCGTGAAGGTTGCCTGGGAGCCGGTCTGCAGATCCGCGTCTATAGTCTTTCTGCCGCCTGTAGTATCGTTATAATAATATATAGTAATACTCGTGGCTTTCCCTACCCCGGAAGTTTTCTTTACGGTAACCGAGAGCTCCCCGGAATTCTCCTGCCAGCTGAGCATCTCCAAAGCACCCTTGTCTATCATGTACTCTCCAGGCCTGTCCAGGACCGAGAGGTGGTTCCTTACCATGTACTTGTCCCCGTCATCGGACGAGTCCCCGAAATCCAGCCACTTGTTATAGGTCACTATGGCCTTGTGCTCGCTGGAGATGTAATCTACAATCTCCCGGACTGACATGGCGTTGCTGTAGCGGTTGTAGTGCACGAGCTGGGCCCCGTTCCAGAAATCATCCCCTTGGTTGAAGAAAGAAGAGTCGACCAGCTCGTAATGGGCTCTGGGAAGGGTGTAATCGTTCTCGCTGTTATCGACGTCCATGAAGTAGTTCTTTATCATCTGGTCGTCAGGTTCAGGCTGGTCAGGCTCGGCCGCAACGAAAAGAGGAGTCTGTTCGTAGTATAACGCGGGCGGTCTCCAGCCTATGACCGTTTTGTAGATGCTGGAATCATAGGCCTCCCAGTTCGGGGCGTCCAGCTTTATCGTGCCAGTGAGTACTGGCCTGTTAGCAGGATTGCTTGCCGTATATGTAATCGGGTAACCAGAGGAACCGGAGTATCTGGGCTTAATGCCGCCTTCCTCGTATATCCCGGGTGCGATTGAGACTGTATCCCCGGCCATCGCAACATCAGCCGCTTTCTGGATTGTTCTGAAAGGCCTTGATGCAGTTCCTATGTTGCTGTCGTCACCGGAGACGGAAACATAGAATGTCTGAACCGGCCTCAATCTTGCGTCTTCCTTGAGTCCTGAATAAACTGCCACATTGTCAATAAAGACCCACGCAGTGGAATATGTTATGGTAGGGTTTTCCATGAAGCCTACCCTGCCCCCGGTGAATCTGGATACGGCCTGAGCATTGTCGTCTGTAACCCTCATCTCGAAATCTATCCCGTCCTGAAATCCGTTCTTGTCTACCCATATCGATATCTTCTTCCCGTCGTTCTTGAAATATATCTTGAATTTGCCAGAATCAAAAGATTTGTGGACGAACCCCAGAACATAATTGTAAATCCCGTTATCAATCTGCTCGGTGTTACCGTTCATCACCCTGAAAAGCCCGAGACCCGGCTGGAAGAAATAATGGTTGTCTTGATCCAGATAATTGAAGAGGATTCTCATCTTGTAATTGTATATCACGCCGATATCCGCTTCAAGCGTGAATTCCTTCTGCCCAACATCCTGAGCAGAAATAACAGTGGAACCCTGCTCCTTTATCAGAGCAAGGCAGTTTCCTTTGAGCCTGTCGGAAATTCCTGCGCTCCCGCGTATCAAATCCCAGCTCATTCCTTTTTCCAGGCTAGGATCTATCTGGTCACAATCCCCGTCCTCAAAATCGTCCTCGAAAAGCAGCACGTTTGGCTCGATTTCCGGCACGCATGTTCCCAGTACGCATTCATAATCTGAAATGCAAGCTGCCAGATTGCTGCGGTCAAGGCACCCGTCGGCCCCAGCGGCACACACGTAAGGGACATTGCCTTCGCAGAAGCTTCCCTCGGAAAAGCAGCCCGCGTCGTCTATGCATCCGGCCTGGCTTTCATGGTATGCGTTTATAGCCCCGAAGAGTTCAGGGACGCAGGAGGAGCATGCGTACCATGCGTTGATGTAATCAGTCAGCTCGGATATGCTGACAATATTATCACAGTCAACATCAGCCCCGGTGTTGCATGGCTGGGCCATAACCGACGGGATAAGAAAAGCTGCCAATACAAACAAGAACAATGGCCTTATCCCCATAACAATGATTTGGGGAGCATCGCTAATATAGGCTTTGGTTTGGTTGCATGGGTTTCTCACTTCTGGGTGTTGTATAACTGCTTTATCTCACCGTCGCTAAGCGCCCTGTTGTAGACGATGATGTCGTCAAGCGAGCCGTTAAGCACGTACCTTTCCTTGGTGTCCTTTGCGACCCTCACAGTGTCATAGCTTGCCCCCTCGGGGATTGAGCCAAGTGACGAGAAGCCAGCGTCTTCAGAGACAGAGACTTGCCCGTTGACGAATAACGTGGCGGTTCCGTTGAATCGCAGGACGACATGGTACCACTGCCTCTTATTGTATATTCTCGGCGTTTCAATCCTTTTCATTTCCGTTTCCCCTGAAAGCTCTGAGATGAAATACAGGTCTTCAGGACCGCCAACCCACAGGTTGTATTGCCCGTATGTGGGGTCACCATAGGTTTCCACAACACCCTTGGAGAATATGGTGGAAGCCGAGTAATCCGCAGAAAATGCATCCACATAAACCCATGCGGATAATGTGAGGTTGTCCCTGATGTCAAGGTCCTGGTCTTTTGGGAGCACCATGTAGTCATCGATGCCGTCGAACTTTAGGGCGCTGCTGTTACCGGTCCTTGGCTCATAGGCCTGCTCACCCC
>CAZPUZ010000089.1:0-3601 GCA_964589875.1 uncultured archaeon | reverse complement strand
TGTTGTTCAATATCATCATAAGGAGGAATTGGTGCAGTTTCTAACTAATCACCTAGGGTTATAACTGTTTTCCGGGGAACCGCTTACAAGAGAACATGACAAATTGCAGGCCAACAAAAAGCAAAGCTTTCACTGTGATAAGCTTATATACCAGAAATACAATATAATTATACTTCTGTTTAACCGGAAAACCCGTTTAGAAAACAGGGCACAATTCAACTCCCATTGAATTGCGCTTTGAAATCATCCAACGAAGCATTTGAGACGCAATCCGCAACTCCCATTGCGCTTGCGAACAATTTAGTTCTAGATATACATTGGCTGAGCAGCTTAAAAAGCATATCGGTGCTGGAGTATACAGTTGCGGGTATCGCGCTTGCTGCGGCCGGATCATGCTGAGGCGATAAGGACGGAATCAATGGTTCAAAGAGCATTCCAGAAAAGCTTCAATATAGAACAGGAGGGAAACAGGATGGATTTTTCAGGCACGGAAATGCAGATGGATGCCCAGAGAGTCAAACAGATACAGGACGAGTTCGGGGTTGACGTGCAGGACGCCAGGATACTCGTGGTCGGAGCCGGCGGAGCAGGCAACAACTGCGTGGCGAGGCTCACCGAGATAGGCATACAGGGAGCCCAGACCATAGCAATGAACACGGACGCAAAGCAGCTGTCGGTCACCAACGCCCACAAGAAGCTGCTCATAGGCAAGGAGCTTACCCGGGGACTTGGCGCGGGCGGTTACCCCAACGTGGGCCGGAAAGCCGCAGAGGAGAGCGAGAAGGACATAAAGAAGATGCTGGAAGGAGTGGACATGCTTTACCTTTGCACCGGCCTCGGCGGAGGTACCGGCACGGGTTCAGGGCCCGTAATCGCCAGCATCGCCAGGGAGATGGGAGCCATAACCATCGGCTGCTGCACCATGCCCTTCAAGATTGAGGGCGCAAGGATAGGCAGGGCCGAGGACGGACTCCAGCACCTCAGGCAGGTCTGCGACACCGTGATGGTGATAGAGAACGACAGGCTGCTTAAGATAGCCGGCGACCTGCCTCTGAAGCAGGCTTTCGGTGTGGCGGACAACCTCATAGCGACCATCATCAAGGGTGTCACGGAGACCATATCAACGCCATCGCTTGTCAACCTTGATTACGCGGACGTGAAGAGCGTCATGCATTCAGGTGGTGTGGCAGCGGTCGGCGTAGGCGAGTCTGACACCAAGAGCAGGGCCGAGGAGGCGGTTACAAAGGCCATGACCAACCCGCTGCTTGAGGTCAGCTACGAAGGCGGCACTGGCGCTCTGATACACATAACAGGCGGCAACGAGCTCAGGCTTGACGAGGTCAACCAGGTAGGTGAGTACGTCAGCAAGCAGCTTGATCCCGACGCCCAGGTCATATGGGGCTCAAGGATTGACCCCAGCATGGGCAGCAAGCTCAGGGTGATTACCATAATCACCGGGGTGAAGTCGCCCTACATATTGGGTCCCGTCGCATCAGCCAACCTCAACCCGGACGACAGGGACGTCAGGCAGGAGCTGGGCATTCCGGTAATGGAGTAGCCAACAAGCATCATTCGGGGGACAGCATTAGTCTTCAGCTTCCCCGCATCCTCTTTTTTTGCCAATCATAAACACATTAATTAGAGAAGCAACAGAACATATTATCATGAAGACCGATGGTAAAGGCGCTGAAAAGCTGTCCGTTCAGGACACCGAGAAGCTCCTCAGGAAGTACGGCATCCCCTTCGCCAGGACCGTTCCGGTGAAGAGCGTGGAAGACGCCGTCGCGGCGGCCGGGAAGCTGGGTTATCCTGTGGTTCTGAAGGTGGATTCCGGGAATGTCATGCACAAGACCGACGCAGGCGGCGTTGTCACGGACATAAGGACCGACCAAGAGCTGGCAAAGGCTTTCAGGGACATCAAAAAGACGGTCAAGAGGAAAGTCCCGGGAGCCAGGATAGAGGGCATGCTGGTCCAGCCCATGGTTGATGGCAGGGAGGTCATAGTCGGTGCCAAGAGGGACCCGCAGTTCGGTCCCGTGGTCATGTTCGGCCTCGGCGGCATATTCGTTGAGCTCATGAAGGATGTGAGCTTCAGGCTGCTTCCCATAAGGAGGAAGGAGGCCGCTGAGATGATAAGGGAGATAAAGGGCTACCCGGCGCTCAGGGGTTTGAGGGGACAGAAGCCCGTGAAATTCAGCTCGCTGGAGAAGGTGATACTGGGTGTATCCAGGCTCATGTGGGACAACGGGGACATAGAGGAGATGGACCTCAATCCGGTCATGGCCAGCGGCCAGGGCGCGGTCGCTGCTGACGCCAGGATAATCAGAAGCGAATGAAGGAGCGCTTGTTCTGCATCCCGGCTCCATAACCAATTTAAATACCACTGAGAATAAAGAAAAGGAAAAGGATTGATAGCATGCCAAGACCATCACTGAGATCGTCTTCATTCAGGAAGATAAGGACAAGGATACCTGGAGGTGCCAGGGTAGTCAAATATTTCAAGAGGAAGCCAAGCAGGGCAGTGTGCGCGGAATGTGGGAAGGCGCTGCCAGGCAAGTCCAAGTCCAAGAGCAGGCCCTATGGGGGCAGCCTGTGCCCGGCATGCACGAAGTTAAGGCTGAAGGCCAGGAGCCGCGGGGGTGAATGACATGATGGAAGTCGGAAGGGTTTGCATGAAGCTGGCGGGCCGGGAAGCCGGCAAGCACTGCGTGATAATCAAGAAGATAGACGATACGTTCGTCACGGTCACGGGACCCAAGGGTCTTACCGGGGTGAAGAGGCGAAGGTGCAACGTTGATCATCTTGAGCCTTTGGATTTCACCGTTGACATCAAGGCTGACGCGCCCGATTCCGAGGTGGAATCGGCCATGAAGAAGGAGAAAGTGCTCTCCAAGATACCTTCAGCAGTAAGGGATGTCCTGAAGAAGGAAAAGACCGAAGCAAAGAAAGCCCCAAAGGGTAAGAAGTGATTCCTCTTTCTGTTCTTTATAAGATAGCTGAAGCTTGGGATTTACAGGCTTCTGGAGACCTGCACTGCTTCCGAGGACTGGACATTCTCTATGTTTTCAAGGCTGTTCTCCAGCTCGTCCATCCTGCCGCCCTCGTCCGGTATGATGAACGTGGCCTTTATCGCCTTGAGTCCGAAGGCTACGGGTTCCTCTTCAATCTTGGCGGGCTTCAGGCCTTCAACGCCTGCCTTTACATTGTCAAAACTGTCCGGAGCGTCCGGCAAGATCCTGAAAACAGCTATTACGTCTCCCATGTCATTTTCCTCGTTGTCTTTCAATATAATATGAATTTATGTTTTTGTTCGCGAAGCGAACGCCTGCTATATCACGGGCCTTCAAACCCGCATTTAGAGCAAACGTAAACGTTCTGGAGCTCTTTGCACTTCCTGCACCTGATAATGTGCTCCTTGCTGCATCCGGGGCAGTCAAATTCCACCCACTTGTCCTCTGATTCCACGCTGACTCCGCATGACGTGCACTTCATGATTATCACCCACAGGGCCCTGTCAATCCATTACAGCCCTTTTACCAGTATTGGGATGGGAGGGTTTATATATCTTCCGCTCACTCCCATATGAACTCCAGGTTGGAGA
>CAZPUZ010000088.1:0-3619 GCA_964589875.1 uncultured archaeon | reverse complement strand
CGCTATCTCCTGCACCAACTCCGGCAGGCTGGCATCTATGTTGCCCCTGGACATGCTACCCATCGGGTTGTAGAAAACGGGCCTGTTGGCCGGGTCAAAGTCGGAAGGGGCGCTGACGGATATGCAGTCATCAGGTTCAAGTCCCAGGCTCCCGGCCATGGAATCAGCGTCGATTATGGTGGCTGATTGCAGCAGGAAGCGGTCGGCCATGCCGAAGAACTTGCCTGCCCATTTCCTGACGAAGATGGGTTTGAAGTTGACCTTCCTCACGCCCTTTGTCTCCTCGCCTATCACCCAGTTGTCAGGGTCCTCCCCCAGCTCCCCGGCCATGAAACCGCATTTCTCAGCCTTCACGCATGCGTCCTGCATGCTTTCCAGCAGCTCCTGCTTTCTCTGCGGGCTGCTGGCTTCACGCATGGATTTCTCCAGGTTCCTGGCCTCATCTTTCATGGCTTCGGCCCACTCCGACATGAGCCTTGCCCAGGCCGCGGCGCTGATGCTCCTCCTGGGCAGCCTGCATCTGACAGGCTTCAGGTCCCTGTCCGAGACCGAGAACTGTATGAAGCTCATCAGGGAATCCTCCAGATTGTGGGCCTCGTCGCATATCATGGATTTCCTCCTGCCGAAGTCCCTGGCGTAAGTGGTCTCATGCAGGAAATAGCTGTAGTTCATTACGGGGTAGTCGTGATTCAGCGCCCTGCACTTCTGGTCCCAATACCTGCACACCTTGTTCCCCTTCTTCATCCATATGGAGTCCCTGGGCGTGTGGGCTATCCTCACGGAATCCACGGGCTCGTCTCCCTCGGACGACCTGCCCGGCTTATGGTCACACTGCGCCCCGATATTGCACAGGCACTTGTCACATGACACGG
This sequence comes from uncultured archaeon, assembly GCA_964589875.1. Lineage (GTDB taxonomy): Archaea > Aenigmatarchaeota > Aenigmatarchaeia > QMZP01 > QMZP01 > QMZP01. Next base: position 2,747 of record CAZPUZ010000088.1, on the reverse strand, counting down.
CCTCTGAAAGAAGGCACCTGAAGTTGGACCTGCCCTTGACATGTATGGTCCTGAAGCTCTTGTCCCTGGCATACTGGTCCTGGAGCGGCTTGCTGGACACCAGTATATAGGATTTGGGGTTCTCCCTTGCCAGCGTCACCGCCACGGCACTCTTGCCGAATCCGGTGGGCGCCTCAAGGAAAACATATTTGTAGCCAAGCTTCCACAGCTCAGACACCTTCTCTATCGCAGCGTCCTGGAGCTTCCTTGCCCTGGCGTAAGGGAACTCAGTGGAATGCCTAGGCTTGTGCCTCATGCCTGACAGGTCAACCCTATCCATTCCCTTGCTCATGTGCATTGGTTGGTTTAAGGGAATTTATAACGCTCCATATAACCGTCACCACTGCATTGTAAATACATTTAAATCTTTGTCTGAAAGTCTATTATCATGAAGATACTCTGTCCGTTAGAATATCACACACGTCCTGTCATGCTCACAAAACTCAATCGCAGAGGCTCTATGCCCTGATATAGATAGCATCTATGTCCGTGTCTTGCATCGCAATCCAGAAGGGATGTAACGAGAGACGGGATTTGGAGATGACCATAGCGTGGGCTCTATTTTCCTGAAAGGAGGCCGGATATGCCAGCTTTTACACCACCCGCCATCAAGTCCCTTGCCCTGATGATTACATTGGAGGCCATGCTCTTCATCATATTCGGCATGGTCGCCGCCTCGGGCAGGCTGAGATCCAGAATCCCGGCCGCCCTGTTCCTGCTCTTCATGATTGACTTTGAGATGATGGGATCCCCGACAGACAATTACTTTCTCTCTAGTCTGTTCTACTCTTTTGGTGGTTTCGCGCTCGGCGTCTTCAGGGGAGAATGGCTGAGGAAGAACAGCACCCTGATGTGCTCCCTGCTTATGATGTTGGCAGCCGTCATACTCATGAGCGAGGAATGGGGACATTTCATGCGCTCCATGCCGTTCATCCTGATAACGGGCACCCTCTTCGCCGCGCCCGCGAGCGCTGCAATAATATGGGCGAAGAAGTCAGGGATGGAATACAGGAGGAAGATAGCATACGGCTGCCTCCTCTTTTTCTGCATTGCCGCGTACACCAACCCGTTCGCTCCCTCCATGCTGGCGGAAAAGGCGATTCCCAGCAACGTGGTCCAGCACATGAGCAATTATGATCCTGTTGGCATTGCCGCGCTGGCCATAATGATGCTGGTTGGCGCGTCTCTGTCCTCGGGAAGAATCCCGAAGAGCGGCATGGAATTGCTGTTATCCGTGCATGCCTGCTTCATGTTCGTTTCCCTGGCGTTCTTCTACTGCTTCTCGTGGGTGAGCAGTTACAGCCAATACCTCATTGAGCTTAACGCCATGACAGCGGTAGCCGCCGTATGGGTGTTCACAAAGGCGGGGACATACATGAATGAACAAATCAGCTAACACTTTCTTGAGAAGGAGAACAGTTATGAGAACCATGACGATTCTTTCATTGGTCTTCGCAGCCATCTTTCTTGCAGGCTGTGAAAAGCAAAGAGATGCTGGTGTCATCCCGCCGGCCATGCCCACGCCCGAGGTCAACAAGATGACAGAGGGCGCGCGTTTGTTGCAGTATCAGACCAAAGTCTTTCAGAGGCCGCCCTACTACAAAGGGAACATGCCGCTGAAGTACATCCAGGTGAAGAGACCCATAGGCTCAAACAACATGATTAATGTCGTGTACGACTTTGGAGCATACAAGAACCTGTTCGGCTACAAAGACCCTGCCATGAAGTACTCGGGCATGGCCCAGAGTGCTGTGACTGTTGATAGCAGCGGCAGGGTGCTGGCCATCGCTGTGATGTCCAGGCTGAAGGGGAATCCTGTGCTTGAGGGTCTGGAGATTGATGAATACCACCTCAATCCCGACGGCAGCTGCTATTTCTACTGCCGCAGCCTGATGAAGATGGGAATCGGGCACAAGGTCAGCGAGACCGGACAGAAAGGCAAAAAACAGAAGGAATACTATGCAGTGTGGCCCATGAGCAGTTACTGATCGGGGACATAACCAATCACGGAAAGGAGAGTTTACCACAATGAGAGCGAGAATCATCTTTGTCTTCATCCAGAAGGGTGTCCTGTACTGGCTCCTCGTGGGGGCCCTTGCAGGCATGATATGTTTCAAAACTGTCCAGGGCAGGGAGGAGGTGATGAAGGACGAGAAAGCCAAGAAAGCCATGTCCCATGAATTCGGCATCAACCTGCGGAACTCCCTCCTGATATGGGGGGCTTCGGGTGCGGTCCTGGGGCTCGGCGCGTTCGTCATATTCTCTACGCGCCCGTCATATGAGCATGGGACCGTGCTGCCGCAGGTCATGCCCATGCCGTTTATGGGCATGGATCCCGGCGGCCCGAGAACGCTGGCCGAGAGCAAGTCCACGTTCCTTGTAGTCATCCTTGCCGTGATAATCGGGATCGTGGCAGCTTACGTCGCGCTTCCCGCCGTCACATCTCCTGGGACTATCATACTGAACACCAACCCGCTGCCCAGGGTATTCATCATATTCCAGGGTGCCTTCTTCAGCGTGATGATAATACCCGACTCGCTGAAGAAGCTGGCAAGGATGCACCATGAAGGTGTCATATAGCCCCGGTCCAGTTGGGGGATTCGCAACTCTTTACCGAAGGAGAAAACCATGAAACGGCTGACAGTCTTCACTCTTATGGGCGCTGGCCTGTGGATTGCCATAGGACTGTTCGCCGTCACATTCTTCTA
>CAZPUZ010000087.1:0-3624 GCA_964589875.1 uncultured archaeon | reverse complement strand
ATTTGCCTCTCAGGCTCCCTGGGGTCCAGCATTATCAGTATCAGGTCGGCATTGCGAACGACTGCGAGGATTTCCCTGCCGCCCCCCTTGCCTGAAGCGCCCTCTGTTATGACTCCGGGAACGTCAAGCACCTGTATCTTGGCGTTGTTGTATTCCAGCACTCCCGGGACCACGGTGAGGGTGGTGAAATCGTAATGGCCTACCTTGGACTCGGCATTGGTTATTGAGTTGAGCAGCGTGGACTTCCCTACTGATGGGAAGCCGACGAGTATTATGGTCGCGTCTCCCATCTTCTTGAGGCCGTAGCCATAGCCCTTCCTTCCTCCCCCGCGGGATTTGGACGCCTTGAGCTGTGCAAGCTTGGCCTTGAGCCTGCCTATGTGGCCCTGCGTGGCCTTGTTGTACTTGGTCTTTGCCAGCTCGTCCTCTATTTCCTTTATCTTGCTGTTCCTGGCGACTACAGGATTTGCATTGCCCTCTGCTTTCTGCTTCATTGTATCAATCATTAAGAAAGTGTCTTATAAGGATTGCTGGTTATCTCTCCCAGTTCAGAAGGTCCACCACGAAGACGGTAACGGGTATGAGAACGATTATCAGAACCACCAGCACGAACAGCAGGAACGGGTCGGCCTGGACGCTGATGCCGTAGGATGCTATGGCAAGCAGCACCATGAACACCGCTGCCATGAATACAAGGACAAATACCCTCTCTTTCTTGATGAAATACTTCTCTTTGAGACGGCCTCTTCTCTCCGCACGCGTATGCTTCCTGGTCATGGTATATTATTGTAATAGAATAATAATTACTTTTTGGTCGCGGTCTTCCTGGCAGAGCTTCTTGGCCTGCTCTTTGGCGCTTTCTTCCAGGAATCCCCTGATGTTTTTGCGCCTGCATTTGGTCCGGAGGAGGCTTCCCGGGGCTCTCCCTTGCTGTTGACGAAGCCGCATCTCACGCAGAGGCTCCACGGTCTCCTCCCCCTTGACTTCACGGAAACCACATAAAGCCCGCATTTGGCGCATTTCTGCTTGAGTATCCTCATCATGCCGAAGTGCGGGAGTGAGAAAGTCTCTGTGCACTTGGGATAACCGGTGCATCCCACGAACCTGCTGCCTTTCCTGGAGGTCCTGACGACAAGCGTTCCCCCGCATTTGCATTTGCCTATCGTTGTCTCCCTCTTTTGCTGGTTCTTGACCACGGCAAGCAGCTCCTTTCCGATGTCATTCTCCTGTTTCCTGAATTCGGTGAGCACCTTCTCAAGCGCCTTGCGTGCCTGGCTTATCACTTCCTGCCTGTTCCTCTTTCCTTCCTGTATTTCCTCCATGTACTTGTCGAACCTGCGGGTGAGTTCAACTGATATGACATCAGGGGCGTGCTTTTCCAGAGAGTTTATTATCTCATGGCCGAGTTCTGTGACCATTATCTGCTTGTCCTCCACGTAGCCCCTGTTGTACAGGGTCTCCAGTATTAGGGCCCTGGTGGCCTTGGTGCCGAGCCCGAGGCTTTCCATCTCCTTCAGTATGCCTGCCTGTGTGAATCTGCCGGGCGGCTGGGTCTGCTTGGAAAGGATTTCCAGTGACTTCACGTCAAGCTGCTCCCCCTTCTCCATCTTTGGGAGAAGTTCTTCCTTGAACCTGGCGTATGGCATGTAGTATTCCATCCACTTCTGCTCTATAGTCCTTATACCGTTGGCAATGAAACTCTCACCCTTTACCTTGATGATAACCTTCATGGATTCCCTGACCGCGGGCTCCCCGAAGACAGCGAAGAACCGCTTGACTACAAGGTCGTAGATCTTCTTCTGGTAGGCGTTAAGCCCCTTGGGCCTGTTGCCTGTAGGGTATATAGCCGGATGGGCAGGGTCTTTCTTCTTGCCCTTTGTCGGCACGAGGTGGCTCTTCTTGAGCAGTGCGTCAGCGTGGTCAAAGTAGTCTTTCTGGTTTCTGATGTTCTTGAGTATGCCGCGATAGCCTATCTTTTCAGGAATCTCCTGGCTTGATGTCCTAGGATAGCTTATCAGCGCCATCTCGTACAGTGACTGTGCTATGTCAAGCGTCATCTTCGGCGAATAGCCGAAGCACCTGTATGATTCCCGCTGCATGGTGGTAAGGTCAAAAGGGAACGGCGGGTTCTGCAGCTTCTTCTTGCTCTCTACCGAATCCACGATGGCGGGCGAATCCCTGCATTTCGCAAGTATGCTTTCCGCCTCGCCCTTCTCCCAGAACTTGTCCTTCTCATGGAGTGCTGTTATATCCTCCTTACCCTTGGTGCATACGAGCTGGAGCTCCCAGTACGGAGTTGGTTTGAACTTCTTTATCTCGTTCTGCCGTTTGTCAAGCACGGCGAGGGTGGGCCCCTGGACCCTTCCCGTGGAAAGGACCTTGTAGCCGCCCGCTGATTTCAGGGCCAATGTGAGGGCGCGGCTGAGATTGATCCCCCAGAAGAAATCCATGGTATGCCTTGTGAGGCCTGCTTCAATCTGCGGGAAATCAAGCTCATCGCTCGCATTTTCATATGCCTGGACGACGTCCGAGGTGGTCAGGGTTGAGAATTTCATCCTCTTGGCCTTCTCGGTCTTGCATATGTGCTTGAGTATGTTGTAAGCTATGGTGGAGCCCTCTATGTCGTAGTCGCATGATGATATGAACTCGTTGGCGTCCTTTGCCATGGTCTTGATGTTGTCGTAATACTTCTTTGACCATGCCATGGCACTCCCGTTCTGGTATGTGGGCTTCCATTCAACGTCAAATACGGGATATGTCCATCCTTTGCCGCTCTTCTTCTCGGCCAGGATGAACAGGTGGCCGACGGCAGGGACCACGACAATCTCCTTGTCCTTTCTCCTGAACCTGTAGGATTTCACGCTGCCGCTCTTTATCTCCTCTATGTCATCCTGAGCAAGAGCCTGTGCTATCCTCTTGGCTGCGCTGGGTTTCTCGCTGATTATGAGGGTGTATGACATAATTAAGCATTAAGTTGGAATCAGTCTTAAATAAGTTACAGGGCTGACTCATTAATTTAAAACTCCCCGCGAATTATAGTGAAGGGCAAAAAGGAGTCCTTCACTAGCGGCGCACGACACTGGCAATAGAGGTTGTGTCGTGCTATACTAGCAGCTTGGTTGATTGAATGGAATGCAGGAAATGCACATATTATGACAAGAAGAAGAATCTTGTCCACGGGGGCACGGTCATAGTAGGCTATTGCAGGCTCCGTGAGAAGCACATAAGCGACGCCACCATAGGCAAGCAGTTGTGCAAGGACAGGGCGGTGATTGACGTGGACCCGTCAAAGCTGAAGAAACATGAGGAGCTCAGGCTCCAGGACCTAAGTTCAAGGGTATGGGCCGGCAAGAAATCCGACGTCAGCACTTTTTAGCCTCCTGAGAACTAAGGCAGGAAATCCTTTTCCTTGATTTTCTGCGGCAGGTATTTCTCCGAGATGAACCTTATTCCCTTTGCAGACAGCGCCTCAAGCTCCAGCTTGTATCCCACCTCAAGCATGTGTTTCAACTCGTCCTGCCATTCCTTCGGCTTGAACCAGATATATTTCAGCATCTCATTGACCCTCTTGATGTCACCCTTGTTCAGCTTTATTGTGACGTTCTTCGGTATCTTGAATTTTTC
>CAZPUZ010000086.1:0-3635 GCA_964589875.1 uncultured archaeon | reverse complement strand
TGAACCCATGTTACGAGGTCGAGAACCTCGTGTCCCTAGCCTCCGACCGCTTGTATTGATCTCTCCAGGCGATTCGGCCATGATTTGACCGGACTAGACGACGGGAGCATTCTGTAATATAGTTGGTAGTGGATTTAAGTAATTTATATAAGCCATGGTCATTATTATGTGTAGTGATTCTGATGACTGTTATCAAAGTGACAGAGAAACCCAAGCTGAAAGACCCAATTCTTGTTGAAGGTTTGCCGGGCGTGGGGAACATAGGCAGGGTAGCTGTGGGCTACATGGTCAGCGAGCTCAAGACCAAAAAGTTCGCGCAACTCTATTCAAGGCATTTCTTCCCCTTCGTCATGCTTCATAACGACTATGAGATAAGACTTCTCAAGAACGAATTTCATTACCTGAAGGCAACAAAAAAGGGCCAGAGAGACATAGTCTTCCTTACAGGTGACTGCCAGTCACTGTCCCCCCATGGGCATTACGAGGTCGCAGGCAAGATGCTGGACTTCGTTGAGGGCCTGGGTGTCAGGGAGGTAATCACCATTGGAGGCCTGGCAACAGGCGAGCTTGAGGAGGCGCCCAAAGTTCTGGGTTCTGCCACCGACAAGCAGACCATGGAGAAGTACAAGAAGTTTGGTATTGACTTCAAGGCGGCTGACAGGGTAGGATACATAGTCGGTGCGGCTGGACTGCTGCCAGGACTTGGGATGGAAAGGGGCATGAAGGGGCTTTGCGTGCTTGGCGAGACATCGGGCTTCCCCATTGTGACAGACCCCAAATCAGCGGAATCCATCCTGAGAATCCTTATCAAGGCTCTGAACCTTAATCTGGACATGAGCAAGCTTGACAAGAGGGTGAAGGAGATGGAAGGCTTCATAAAGAAGGTCGAGGAACTGCAAAAGAAGGCGCTCATGCAGATAGCCAAGGAAGAAAAAGCTCCTGTGCAGGGCAAGGAGCAGCTTCGTTATATAGGATAGTTTTTTAAACATCTTTCTTCATTAAGGGAATCTATGGAGCAAAGGAAATACACCCGTTATGAGAAAACAAGGATAATATCAGCCAGGGCGCTGCAGATAGCCCAGGGTTCTCCTGTTCTCGTGAGCGTCCCCAAGGGACTCATTGAACCCAGCAAGATAGCGGAGCTTGAGTGGGAAGCGGGCGTCATACCCATAGATATCAAGCCTAAAAAGTCCAGGAAGAAGTGAGCACCTGCCGGATTTTCAATGCTTTTTAAACCTTTCACATTTAATTAATAGTAATTTCACTATCCAGAGGAATACACATTTAAATAAAACCACTAACCAAACTCATACTTGCACAAGTGGCAGTGATTGGCATGACAGAAGAGAATATGCTCGCGGAGAAGAATCAGTACCTTACCGCAGGTGTCCATATAGGCATGAAGACGTGCACGCCTTTCATGAAGAAGTTCGTCTATAAGATAAGGGAGGATGGGCTGGCAGTATTCAACCTGAAGATGGTTGACGAGAGGCTGGGCACGGCGGCGAAGTTCCTTTCGGGGTACAAGAACATACTTGCAGTATCCAGGAAGAACAATGCATCCAAGCCGCTTGAGGAATTCGCCAAGCACATCGGGGCCAGGGCCATCACCAGGAGGTTCTCGCCGGGCACGCTTACCAATCCCTCTTACAAGGACTTCTACGAACCTGATGCCATACTTGTTATTGACCCCCTTGTTGATGAGCAGGTCATAAAGGAGGCCAAGAAGAAGAGGCTCCCCATAGTAGCCTTCTGCGACACGTTCAATTCGGCCAAAGATGTTGACCTGGTAATACCTGCCAACAACAACGGCAAGAAATCTCTTTCCCTGCTGCTGTTCATACTTGCCAGGGAGATACAAAAGAACAGGGGAGATATAAAGAAGGATTCCGATTTCAAGGGCAAGCTTGAGGACTTCGGAAGCGAGTGATTTTCATGGCCAATATCAAATCCCAGAAGAAGATGGCGGCTGACATCCTGAAATGCGGCATCAACCGGATACGGGTGCTCTCGGTCCAGGATGCTGAGGAGGCCCTGACCAGGGAGGATGTAAGGGGACTCATCAGAAAAGGCTCAATAAAGAAGCTGCAGAAGAAGGGCAGCTCGAGGGCCGCCTCAAGGAAGACGCTGTCACAGAAGAAGAGAGGAAGGAAGACCGGGATGGGAAGGCGTAAGGGCAAGAAACGCGCAACCGAGCCAAAGAAGACCAAGTGGATAAAGCATGTGAAGGCCCAGAGAAAGCTGCTGAGGGAACTGAAGCAGGCGGGCAGCATTGGGGTCGGCGATTACAGGAAGCTTTATCTGAGGGCCAAAGGAGGCTTCTTCAGAAACAAGAAGCACATAATGCTTTACCTCAAGGAGCATGAACTCCTGAAGAAGCCTGTTGTACCGAAAAAGAAGGCCAGCACAGCCAAGGCGGCAAAACCCGCGACAGTAGCAAAGGCTGCGAAACCCGCAAAATCTCCCACAAAAAAGAGAACATCTGCAAAGGGAGGGAAGAAGTGATTCCATGGCAAGAGGAAAGACTTACGTCATTAAGCACCGCAGGAGAAGGGAAGACAAGACAGACTACAGGAAGAGGCTGGTTCTTCTCAAGTCAGGCAAGCCCAGGCTTGTTGCGAGGAAGTCGTCTAACAACATGATATGCCAGATTATACAGTATAACAAGAAAGGCGACAAAGTAGTCGCTTCAGCTGATTCAAGAAAACTCAAGGATTACGGGTGGAGTGGACATTGCGGCAACCTGCCTGCTGCTTACCTTACCGGCCTGCTATGCGGCACAAATGCCAAGAAAGCGGGCATAAAGCGTGCTGTTTTTGACACAGGCCTGAATGTTTCAGTGAAGGGCTCGCGGCTCTACGCTGCCCTCAAGGGTGCAGTTGATGCAGGGCTGGACATCCCACACGACAACGTTGTCCTGCCTTCTGAAGAGCGCATAACAGGCAAGCACACGAAGGACGCAGCTAAGATGGAAAAGGAGTTCATTGCGTCCAAGGAAAAGATAACGAAAGCATAATTCGGTCATTTCTCGTCGTCTATGAAACCGCCCGCGACAACCAAAGGCAGTATTATCGTCGCATCCCCGAATACCTTGATTTCTTCCCCGCCAGCCTGTATCTTGCCCCATGACTTGGCTTCTTCCGGCAGCGCGCCGGAGTCAGAACCATCATATTCAGGCGAGGTGTTGACGTAAACGGCATACTTGGCACCTTCCCGCATCATATTAGCGTTGCAGATGACATGCTTGGTGACGCCGGCACCCAGCATTATTATCCCGGTATCCTCTGCTTCCATGACAAGCTCAATGATCTTGTGATGGTCCTTGGCCATGTCTATCTTGAGTTCCTGGTTTTTGTCAAAATTAAAGAAGTATACGTTATCCCCTACCGCACCGTCCATGAAGGCGTAGCAGAATACCGGGATATCGTTCTTGTGAGCCCAGTGGTATATGGAGGAATCGTCGCTGGTAATGCTGCCCATATAATCTATTATTTCTGAGGGTGCCGCTATCTCACCTGTCTCTCTCTGCTTTTCAAGGAAATGCTGCAGGACCGGCTGGAAGAATTTCTCAAATGCAATGTACCTGTCATTCGGGATGAATATGTTGCCGGCCCGGTTTACGCCATTCTTTCTCA
>CAZPUZ010000085.1:0-3663 GCA_964589875.1 uncultured archaeon | reverse complement strand
TCCCAAGAAAAAGCGTCTTGCGGCTTGCCCTCCGATGCAGGACGCCTACGACAAGTGGCTGATACAGAAAGAGAGGAAAATAAGGAACTGTTCGTGGCCCTACTTGGGCGGCTGCGCCAAGAAATACCGCAAGAAGCAAGCAAAGCTGGAAAACGAAGGCAAGGCTGCGTGGCAAAGGTGCAAGGGTCATGGCAAGCGTGACGCCTTTGAAGGACAGGGAGATAATAATCCTTTCAACCGGAACAGGCAGTGGCATGAAGAAGGCGCTTTACAAGTCACTCAAGGCCATATGCAGCTCCGGGGCATGCGGCTTCAACGTTGCAGTCTCCATGCCCCCTTTCATGAAGGCCAAGGGGTGGGAGGGCTTCCCCTTTGTAACGCGGGTGCTCTGCCGCGGCAACCCTCTACAGCGTACGTCAGACATCGGCTCAATGGAGCTTTACGCCAGCAGCATAATATCCAGCGACCCTTATGACGTCATAAGGCAGTATAGGAAGCAATAAAATCAGAACTGCGCTATTTAATAATTGTTAATAAATATTAACATGAAGTTCATCTCCAGAAAACTGATTAAGATTGACAGGGAATTGTCGGATTTGGATACTTTTGTTTATGATTTTCTGAGAATTCTTGACAAGTATATGGATTATGTCATAGTCAGTGGATATGTTTCCATACTTCTGGGCCGGGCAAGGTCAAGTGAGGATGTTGATGTTATCGTTCCGCCTGTACCAAAAAAAAAGCTGGAAGCCTTCCTGAAGGAGGCTAAAAACAACGGTCTTTATTGTCTCAATGCGAGGAATGCTGGCGAGTTTATTGATAACATCAGAAACAATATCGCCAACAGGCTTGCAAAAAACGATACCATAATCCCGAACATTGAGATGAAAACAGCCAAGAATGATATTGAGATGCTCTGTTTAAGAGAAGGCATCACAATAAGGGTGGGCGATATAGACTTTCATGTTTCCCCCCTTGAGTTGCAAGTCGCTTTCAAGGAAACTGTTCTTAAATCACCCAAGGACATGGAGGATGCAAGGCATATAAGGAATGTAGCCATGGAACATCTGGATAAAGGCATGATTGAAAGGTACAAGGAGAGATTGGATGGATTTTACGGAGAGAAATGATAAGGAACGAATGAAGTTCGTTGACTTTTGGTCGAAATATGTCAGAGAGCATGATGATGCAGATTGGTCCAGACAGCAGAACGTGATAATCAATTCATGCCTTAGGACGGCCCGCATTTCCAGAGAAGATTATCTTAAGATGAAAAAAGCCTGACCTATTCCTTTGTGGCTTCTTCTATGAACTCTGAGACCCATCTGTAGATGTCGTACTTCCTTACGGTAGCCCTGAGCCTCTTCATCCTTTCCTTCTTCTCGGAGGGCGTCATTTCAAGGGCCTTCTTGATGGAGTCAGCGAACTTCTCGGTATCGTAAGGATTGACCTGGATGGCGTCTTCCATCTCTCCGCTGGCCCCGGCGAACGGGCTGAGTATGAGAGCGCCTGAAAGGTCAACGTTCGCAGCGGCGAACTCCTTGGCCACCAGGTTCATGCCGTCCTGAAGGGGGCTGACTATGCAGACGTCAGCGTCACGGTAAAGCGCGAGCAGCTTTGAGTATGGTATCTTCTGCATGATGTTGTGGATGGGCTTCCAGTAGCCGCTCTGGAACTTCCAGTTGATGCGGTTCACTTCTTCCCTCAAGTGCTGGTTAAGCTTGATGTATTCGGGTACCTGGGTCCTGCTCGGCGCCCCGGCCTGCACGTGTATGAACTTCTTCTGGTATTCCGGATACTTCTCAAGGAACCTTTCAATGGCGTGAAGCCTCTCTATTATGCCTTTAGTGTAATCAATCCTGTCAACCCCGACTGACAGGTACTTGTACTCCCTTGGGCCACCCGTTCTTAGGCTCTGTGTCTCCTTCTTGACTTCCCTGCCGGACGCGAGCGTGTTGATGGCCCTGAAATCAACGCTTATGGGGAACGGCCTGACCCTGATTTCCCTTCCCTCGTAGTGTATTATGCCGTCCCTGTAATTGACATCCGCGTCAAGTATGAAGTCAGCGGACTCCAGGAAATTGTTGCAGTATGAATCAACGTGGAATCCCATGAGGTCGTTTGACAGGAGCCCCCGCATCAGCTCCTTTGCCCACGGGCAGAGCGAGAACACCTCGGCGGACGGCCATGGTATGTGCCAGAAATGGGCAGCCCTCATGTCAGGCCTCTTCTTCCTTATCATGGCGGGCATGAGAGCCAGATGATAGTCCTGGAACCAGACGAAAGGCTTCTCCTTTCCCATCTCCTTCAGGACAGCCTTCGCGAATAGCTGGTTGGAATGTCTGTAGCCATCCCAGAACTTCTTCTTAAACACGGGCTTGACGAAGACGTTGTGGCACAGTGGCCATAGGGTCTGGTTGGCGAAGCCGAAATAGAAGTTCTCAACCTCTTCCTTGGTCAGCCACACCCTTTTGAGGGTGTATGACGGCTTGGAGGGAGGCACCCGTACCCTGTCACTACTGTCAACCGTCTCCCTGTCAGCATCGCCGCTCCCACCTGCTACCCATAGGCTCCCAACTGCCTGCATGAGAGGGTCAAGTGCTGCCGTAAGGCCGCCGGCAGGCACGCTGCATTTTATGCCTTTAGGAGAATGAAGATGAACGTAGGGTTCCCTGTTGGAGACTATGATGAATTTGCTTCCCCCCATCCTGCTTTTTACCAGTTCCTTGAGCTGTTCCTTGGAATCCTCTGCCTTTTTCATCCGCTTAATACTTGGAGGAGCATCCTATTTATGTGTTAGCTGCGCAGAAGGAAGAGAGCCAGTCAAGGAACCCCAGAACCTCTTCGGGGTCCTTCAGGGAATAGCAGGCATAAGTCTGCCTCTTGCTGCCGTTGCGCACCCAGATTGTAATTGCGTGCACGTTGCTCCTGAGAGCCCTGAAAGCGTCCTCGTCGGTGGTGTCATCACCGATATAGATGACAGCAGATGGGCGATAACGCTTCATTATCATCTTCACGGCCTTGCCCTTGTCCCAGCCGCGCGGCCTTATCTCCATCACGTCCGAGCCTTCTATCATGCCCAGGATGCCGCCGCTGTTCAGCTTCTTGAACAGCTTGGTGACGGATGATTTTATTCCAGGCACATCCTTCCTGCCGACCTTCCTGTAATGGACTGCCAGCGAGGTTTTCTTGTCCTCGATAAGGATGCCGCTGATGCCGTGGAGTTCCTTCTCCGCGGCCGATTTTATCCTCTTTATCAGCGGCCCCGCCTTCCTGGCCTTCTCCCATTCGAACGTGTCGCCGTCAGCCATCCTCATCTGCTGCCCGTGGGAAGCCGAGTAGTTTATCCCAGGAACTCCCGCCATATCCCTTATCTGGTCCAGCGGCCTGCCTGTAATTATTGTCACTGAGACCGAATTGTTGCCTTTCAGTTTTTCCAGAAGCCGGATTACCCTCCTTGTCGGAACAGCAAACTCGGGCCTTTTCTTGAACTTGACGAGAGTGCCATCATAGTCAAGGAAAAGGAGCACGTGCCTGCCTGCTATCTTTGAACCTATCTGCTTTTCGTAAGACCTGAGCTGCGTGACCATGGTGTCCCCTGTTAAGTTTTCTTTTCGCATATTATATATACAAGCAGCGACAAATATTCTGCATGGAAAAACT